>CAVBFA010000160.1:0-7487 GCA_963594595.1 Oscillibacter sp.
TGAACTTGTCAAGCACTCCTATGTATCTATTTTGCCGAGCCATGCTTTCACGTTTGGCTTCGGCTTCTTGCCGAGCCTTTTCTTTTGTTTCTTTCTCCTTACACATGCAGCACTAAGTGCAGCCTTGTTCTATCTTGAATGTATGGACTTGTAATCCATGAAATACAGACCTCGGATTTCCCCCACGCCGTGGGGAACAGAACCCCCTAATGTGGGGATGTCTTCCCCCTGGTGTGGGGAAAATATGGGATGCCGGAAGACGTGATACTTCTATGATACATCTGTGATACTTTTCTGTAAAATATCCAGAAAAGTATCATCGGGTTAAGTCGTTAGTCTATAGAGTTTTAGGGGCTTGGCGGCGGCCAAGAATGATACTATGACACTTCGCAGCACATATTGTTTTCATATGCGCACAATAAACGCAGCTATGTTCTATCTAAATAATGAAGACTGTATGGCGCATGTCTTGTCTTTATCCCCTGTATCCTACAGTCTTCAGTCTGTGTACCACCCACAGGAAAGCCGGGATGAGGAAGATGTCTGCCATGACCCATGCCACAGGGTCGCCGAAGCACACTCCCGTCCATGCCAGGGCAGGTACGAGCCAGATGCTCACGCCGCAACGGGCAATCATCTCCATCACGCCGCTCAGCATCGAGAGGTTGCTGTAGCCGAGCCCCTGGATGGAATAGCGCAGGATGGTGAGCACGCCGAGCACCGGATAGAAATAGTTGGCTATGCGCATGAACTCCGCTGCATGCTCCACTACAACCTCCTCGCCGCTGTCAACGAAGAGGCGCATCATCCAGTCGGCAAATGGATATATCACGGCAAACGTGAACACGAAATATACGAGCATCAGGCAGAGAGCGTCTTTCACACCTTTGGTGACGCGGTCCATGCGCTGCGCTCCGAGGTTCTGCCCACAGTAAGTAGCCATTGCCACGCCGATATTTTCGAACACGCAGGTGAAGAGGTATTTTATGCGTAATGAGGCTGTGAATGCTGCCACGCAGGTGGTGCCGAGGGCGTTGTTGGCACTCTGGAGCATTATCAGTCCGATGCCCGTGATGGAGAACTGCAGTCCCATCGGCACACCGTTGTTCAGCAGGATGCTCGTGCGCTTGTTGTCGAAGCGCCGCTCGTCGCCCTGAGGTATGAGAATGCGCATGTGGCGACGGATGTACCATACGCAGAGGCCCACCGACACGGCCTGCGACAGCAGTGTGGCAAGACCCGCACCACACACTCCCATGCCGCAGCCGAGAATCAGCACCACGTCGAGCAGTATGTTTACGGCAGCCGAAATGATGAGGAAATAGAACGGCTGGCGCGAGTTGCCCAGCGCACGTATCTGCCCGGCAAAGAGATTGAAGCCGAATGTGAGCGGTATTGCCGCAAACTGCAGCATCAGGAACGTGTATGAATCCTGGTATATGTCGTCGGGGGTGTTGACGAGTTGCAGAATCCTGTGACACAGCATCAGCGACACCAGAGTGACTGCCGCAGCTATCACTGCAGACACCCTCACGGCATTAGCCACGTAGAGTCGCATCTTGCTGTATTCCTTCGCCCCGAAAGCCTGTGCCACCGGTATGGCGAAGCCTGCGCTCGCCCCGTTGCAGAAACCCATAACGAGGAACATCACCGATGTTGACGCACCCACCGCTGCCAGTGCGCCTACGCCTATCCAGCGGCCCACGATGGCGGCATCGATGATGAGATACATCTGCTGCAGGATGTAGCCCAATACCAGTGGTATGGCAAACTTCACGATATTGCGCATCGGCGCCCCTGTGGTCATGTCGCCTGTGGCAACGGCCTTCGCCTCTTGCGAAACCGTCTGCCCTTTCAATTCTTCACTCTTCATCTTGTTTCCTGAAATCTTTTGTTATCCCTGTTTGTTGTCCCTGCCCGTTCTCTGCAATCCCGACCGGTCCGTTTGGGGCTTGTCCGGATTGTGTGTTTTTTTAGAACAGTGGATCATTATTTGTATTTTCGGTGCAAAGGTATATATTTGGGAATAAACAAGAGCATTATTCCAAGAACTTATTGCCTTCGTTTGTGTTCGTTTCCGCAGAAACCCTCCAATAGTTGTGTCTTCTCATAAAAATCAGTTCGTCTTTGTAGACGAAACGGCAATAACGTACCGTTGCGATGTAACGGGAGAAGATTGTTGCCACTTATCGTGAACTCAAGGAGATATGGTTGAAAATAACCATCTGGTCATCAATCGTCTGCAATTCAATGTGTTACAGGCAAAACCAGATGGTCTTACAGTTTGTGAGGATTTTCAGGTTTTTCTTCAAATCGAACAGCTTTGGTCATCTGTAGGTTCGCTATGGTGTATCGCTGATTATTCCCGTCATCTCCTCACAAACCGTTTCAGGAGGAATGTCAGGAAGTATGGGAAAGTGTAGAACTGTCCGTTGAATCCGATGTTCCTGTTGCATAGCTTTATGCCGTAACTGATGTCGGGGTATTTACCGTCGGCGGCAGTAAGATTTTGTGACTGGTTATCACAAAATTCCAAGCTTTTGGGGTTGTAAAATCACAAAATTCCTGGCTTTGGAGAGTTGGTTATCACAAAATTCCCGATTCTCTTGTATGAGTCGTTCTTGTCTTTAGGGGATGTCGTTGAGAATGATTTTCTGTGATGACAAAGCTTTGACAATGTGGCGACAGGAGTGCAACATATCGTTCATATCATGCAACAGATGATGCAGGGAACGATTCGTTGCCGTTTGCTGGGGATCGCTGGCGCAGCGCAATGTGGTGAGCCGCGAAACGATATACAAGTTCCTTGACAACACTCCGAAAGACTGTCTGAAGATTTTCGACATCAATCTGCGTCAGAATTTCTATACCAAGGACATCATCTGTGAGTCGATGAAGCGCTGCAACGTGTTGAAGATCAATGATGAAGAACTCATACAGATAGGTAGGATGTTCGGCTATCCGGGACTGGATATCGAGAACAAATGCTGGCTGATTCTCGGTAAATACGATCTCGACATGCTGGTGCTCACCTGTGGAGTAAACGGCAGCTATGTTTTCACTCCCGGTTGTGTGTCGTATCAGGAGACGCCGAAGGTGGAGGTGGCAGACACGGTTGGTGCCGGCGATTCATTCACCGGTTCGTTCTGTGCAGCCATTCTCAGCGGCAAGTCGATCAAGGAGGCACACAAACTCGCTGTGGAGGTCAGTGCATACGTATGCACACAGAATGGCGCCATGCCCGACGTGAAGACGCACTTCGACATCTGATGCCTTCTTTCTTTGGCAAATCCGATAATTATCTGTATATTTGCCACATCTTATTAATATAATAGATTATATCCATATGAGAAAATCTGCCATTATAGAAATACTACGCAAATATTTCAGTACTCAACCTGTGCTGAAAGCTTGGCTATTCGGCTCTTTCTCAAGAGGAGAAGAGACTCCGGATAGTGATGTCGACATTATTGTTTCTTTGGATAAAAGCAAACCAATAGGTCTGAAATTCTTTGGAATGTGGAGCGATTTGGAAGAATTGTTAGGCAGAAAGGTCGATTTGGTATCTGATGGAACATTACTGCCTTTCGCAAAAGAGTCTGCTGAACGAGATAAAATCTTAGTGTATGAGAGAACGAATTAGAGATAAAAGTCGACTTGAACACATCTTGCAGGCAATAGAACGTATCAGACGCTATACAAAAGGAAAAACTTTTGATGATTTTATAGCTGATGATATGATGTACTATGCCGTTGTCAAAAATATTGAGATTCTTGGAGAAGCCTCTAATATGCTTACTGAAGAATTTCGAGATGCACATCCTAACACTCCATGGAAACTGGTGAATGGCATGAGGAATTATATTGTTCATGAGTATTTTCAGGTTGATAATAATGTTGTATGGGATGTGATAACAAGCGATCTTCCTCTTTTGGAAAAACAAATAACGGAATATTTAAAGGAAGAACAATAGAATATCGGTCAGGCAAAGATTACAGATCTTTGCCTGGCCGATTTCGATTTTATAGATTTATCAAGAAATATACTGATTAATCGTAATTATTTTTGCTTGTATGATTAATTATTGTATATTTGTAGCGTTGTTTCGCTTACAGAAAGAAACATTTTTGTCTTACTCTCAACATTTATGCTTATGAAGAGGAACTATCTATTCTTATTTGCGTTTCTGCTCACATTGCTGCCTCAGGTTGTGAATGCCGACACATGGTCGTTTGAGTGGAATACTTCAAAAGCTAATGGCGGACAGGGATTCTATAATTTCGGCACAAACCGTGTGGACAAGGATTTCTATACCGCAGAGCTGAACGGACTGCAGTGGAACATCTCTGCAGTGGGTACCACAACTTATGCTTATACGGCAAACAAAGGACAGTATGTTGGTTCTGCTTCCGAACCGCCATCAAGCGTCCGCCTCTGGACCGGCGGCATCGTCGGCAAGGTGACGGCAGTGCGCGTAAAAGCCTATCTGCAGAAAGCGGAATATGCCGGAGATGTCTCAGTGAAGGTGAACGGCAGCAGTTATCTGTGCGGCAAGTCGGCTTCGGCAAGTCTCTCTGCCACAGAGACGGAGTATGCATTCACCATAGCCGACGCCCAGGAGGGAGAGATCGACATCACGATAAACCAGACGAGCGAGAACAAGGGCCCCGTCTATCTGCGCAAGATAGAGGTGGACTACGAGAAGGAGCAGTCTGCCGTCATGTCGCCGGTATTCACACCTGCCGCCGGCACCTACGACGAGGCGCAGAGCGTGGCGATAACTACGGAGGCTACTACAACGGCGGAGAACCGCATCATCTATTATACCACCGACGGCAGCAATCCAAAACTGGCCGACGGCACCCGTATGACCTACAGCGCTCCTCTGGATATCGTTGAGACCACCACCATAAAGGCTGTGGCGCAGGAAGGAGAGGAATACAGTGATGTGGTTGAGGCAAAGTATGTGATACGCAAAGATCCGCAGCTGAGCTTCTATCAGCAGAACATCACGCTCACATCAGGCGATGACGGATATGCCGACCTGCTCAATCCGAACAAGCTGTCGCCGATAGAATACAGTTCGTCGCAATGGGACGTATGCTCGGTTGACGACAAGGGATTCCTTGCCACTTCGTATGTGGAGTTCACGCAGACCGTTATCATCACTGCTACCTTTGCCGGCAATGACGAGTTCAAACCGGGAGAGGCAAAGATGTTTGTCACCGTTGAGGCCAAGCAGCCGCTGAAGACTCCGGTGGTGACTCCGCTGGGCGGCACGTTCGATGCTCCGCAGGAGGTGACGGTGACTACCGACGACGAGAATGCCGTGACGATATGGTATTCCACCGAGGCAAAGGATGCCGAGGAGTTCCAGGATGACTATACTAAGAGCACTGTAGTGGAAGGCAAGACCACTTCGTTTACTATCGACAAGAGCTGCACGCTGTATGTCATGACACGTGGATACAACCAGAACAGTGAGGTCGTTACGGCACAGTTTGTCATCAACGAACCGCTGAAGGCTGATTTCACCACCGACAGGGCGGCGACGGCATACTACGACCAGGAGTTTGACTCTCCGGAAGGCATGGCAGACTGGACGGTTGGCGACGGCTGGAAACTGAAGAACATGGGCTTCAGCGCCATAAAGGCAGACGATGCATATTCCATCGCAATATCCTATAATGCTCAGGAAACGGGCAATGCAAAACTTGCAAGTCCGGAGCTGACAATAGAGGAGGGGAGCAGCGTTGAATTCTACGCATATTTCCAGGCGCCATACCTCGTTTTCGGCAAGTGGACATTCAATATCATTGATACAGAAACCAATGAGAGCGCCACTCTGCTGAATGCTTTCGACTGGGCGCAGGATAATTCTTATACAGGACCTGACTGGAATAAATTCTCGTTTGACCTTGCTGCATACACGGGCAAGAAAGTGAAGTTCGTGTTCGACTATCCGTTTGGAGGCGAGGATCTTGCCCTTGATGCTTTCCGTCTTGTCAAGACAGACCCTGCCGCAGCTGATGAGATTCATATCTTTGAAGGTGAGAGCATAACGTTCAAGAGTCTTGCAAAGGGCAGTCCGGAGACTTTGGCATGGGAATTCCCAGGTGCAGACACGGAGACCTCTGCTGAGGAGAATCCTGTGGTGAGATACAATGTGGCAGGAACATACGATGTCACTCTCACCGTGAAGCGTGGTGACGAAAGCGACAAGATGGAGCGCAAGGGCTTGGTGGTGGTTTCACAGAAGGCTCCTACGGCTCTCATCGGATTGCCGGAAGAGGGATATGAGAGTCCGTGGGTCGGCGTGTTCGTGCCGACAGACGTTCCGGTGACGTTCCGCGACTTGTCAACGGGAAATCCTACGGAATGGAAGTGGGTGTTCCAGTTTGCCGACAAGGAGACGAGCACGGAGCAGAACCCAACGGTGACGTTCATCAAGAAGGGTACCGTTAGCGTAGGTCTGACGGCGAAGAATGCTGCCGGACAGAGCAACGACGTGTTGCAATATGCGGTGCAGGCTGGTGGCGCACAGTATGTATGGAATATCAGTAGCGAGGAGAACAAGAACCTGGAGAAGATCACCCTGGGCTGGTATGGCAACTATGCCGGCAGCAACTGGCTTGGTCTCAACAAGTTTGCCGAGAAATACAAGGCGCCGTTGGCTGACGCTTCCATCGCCGAGGTAACGGTATACTTCGCTTCTGTCACAGCGTTAGACCCTGACTATCCTGTAGTCCTCACGGTGAATGCCGTGGCTGACAACGGTGAACCGGGTGAGGTGCTTGCCACATCTACGGTAAAGGCGGCAGACCTGCAATATAGCGATGACGACTATCTTGCCACCAAGTTCAATCTCGACACTACGGTGGACTTGAAGGCTGGCGAGGAGTTCTTCGTCGTTGTGGGACCATTCCCTAACTCTTCTCTTGAAGAATCGCCGTATACCAGCGACGACATCTCCATCTTCTGTCTGCGCCGTGGCGAAGGCAACAAGAACACGGCATGGCAGCTCGTGGAGGATCAGGACGAAAATGGCAACGGACTCGGCTCGTTCAAGTGGTTTGAGAATACCGACGACCCTACGTCGATGGCTATCGCTCCATGTGTGGAATACAAGGGCAAGGTGGACGGCATAGAGACCGCCGGCTCTGATGTGCAGCAGAATGCCAAGGTGGTATCGGTATATACTGTCAGCGGACAGCTGACTGACGCTCCTCGTCAGGGCGGAATGTATATCGTGAGATATTCCGACGGCACTTGCCGCAAGGTGGTGTGGAAGTAGTTCTATAATCAGATACAGACTGACTTACAGGAATGTTTCACCCGGCATAGTCCGCAACAGGACTATGCCGGGTGAGTCGCAATAAAATGTCTTTTGCTTATTTATAAAAAAAGCAAATAGTTTGGTGCAGAAGCACTAAGCCAGCAAACAGTGTTTTAACCAAAATCGGTCATTAGGGCTTGCTTGGATTTT
>CAVBFA010000161.1:0-7454 GCA_963594595.1 Oscillibacter sp.
GTATGGAAACAGACCTCGACCTCGGACACTACGAGAGGTTCACAGGCATTCAAACCACAAAGGCGAACTCACTCACCACAGGACGCATATACAAGGCGGTGATAGACAAGGAGCGACGCGGCGATTATCTGGGAAAGACGATTCAGGTAGTTCCACATATCACGAATGAGATAAAGAGAAACATAAAGTTGCTCGGAGAGAAGAACCACTACGACTTCGTGATAACGGAAATCGGAGGAACGATAGGCGATATAGAAAGCGCCCCATACCTGGAGGCGATAAGACAGATGAAATGGGAACTGGGCAAGAATGCAGTATGCGTGCATCTAACCTACGTACCCTATCTCAAAGCAGCCGGAGAACTGAAGACCAAACCAACCCAACACTCCGTAAAAGAGCTTCAGAGCGTCGGCATACAGCCCGACATCCTCGTGCTGCGAACCGAGAAACACCTCGGAGAAGGAATACTCAAGAAAGTGGCGTCCTTCTGCAACGTCGACTTCGACTGTGTTGTTCAAAGTGAAGACCTGCCTTCTATCTATGAAGTGCCCTTCAACATGCAGAACCAAGGACTCGACTCGGCAATTCTCAAGAAGATGGGCATTGAGCCGGGAGAGACTCCTGCACTCGGACCTTGGAAGAGTTTCCTCGAAAGAAGACAGAAAGCCACAGAAGAAGTACATATAGGCCTTGTCGGCAAATACGACCTTCAGGATGCATACAAGAGCATCAGGGAGAGCCTCTCTCAAGCCGGCACCTACAACGACCACAAGACCGTCATTACGTTCATCAACAGCGAGAAGCTCACTGAGGAGAACGTGGCTGAAAAGCTACAGGGAATGGACGGCATCATGATATGTCCCGGATTTGGACAGCGTGGAACAGAAGGCAAGATCGTTGCAGCCCACTACACCAGGACTCACGACATTCCAACATTCGGCATCTGCCTCGGAATGCAGATGATAGTTGTGGAATTCGCGAGAAACGTGCTTGGCTATGAAGACGCCAACAGCCGTGAGCTCGACGAGAAGACGGAACACAACGTGATCGACATCATGGAAGACCAGAAGAACATCACCGATCTGGGTGGAACAATGCGACTCGGCGCCTATGAATGTGTCTTGAAACAAGGATCACGCGCCTTTGAAATCTACAAGAAGGAACACATACAGGAGCGTCACCGCCACCGCTATGAGTTCAACAACAGCTTCGAGCAGGAATACGAGCGTGCAGGAATGAAATGCGTGGGACGCAACCCAGAGAGCGACCTCGTGGAGATCGTGGAGATACCAGGACTGAAATGGTATATCGGAACACAGTTCCACCCGGAATACTCAAGTACGGTGCTCAACCCGCATCCTCTTTTCCTCGACTTCGTGAAAACAGCTATAGCCTGCAAGAAGGGGAAGAAATGACAACCGGTTAATAACGCAATATTTATCAGAAAAACAACTTATTTTTGACAATGGATAAAAACACCATCACGGGCTTTGTGCTCATCGCAGCATTGCTCATCGGTTTCAGTTGGTACAACAAACCGTCAGACGAGGAAATAGCCCAGCAACAGAGAGTGCAAGACTCCATAGCCAATGTGGAGAAGAAGAAAGCAGCAGCAAAACAGGCTGCCGATGCAGCCGCAGCCAAGGCAAACGCCCAGGCGCTGGCAACAGACACCACAGCCCTCTTCCATGAGGTGATGTCAGGAAAGGCAACAGACGTGACACTCCGCAACGAAAAGGTAGAACTCACGCTCAACACAAAGGGAGCCACAGTACAGAAAGCCATAATCAAAGGTTTCACCGACCGCAACGGCAACAATGACGTGACACTCTTCGACGCCAAGGACCAGCAGCTCAAATTCATGCTTGCAGGCAAGGAGACAAACCTCGTGACGAGTGACATGTATTTCACGCCTTCAAACGTCACCGACTCTACGGTAACGTTCACTGCAGCAACAGCTAACGGAAAATCGCTCACCATTTCATACAAGCTCGGCAAAGACTACATGCTACATGCCTCTATACAGGCTAACGGCATGGCAGGAATGTTCTCTCCTAACTACAACACGATTGATGTGGAATGGACAGACAAATGTCGTCAGCAGGAGAAGGGATTCACTTTCGAAAACCGTTATGCATCGCTCACCTACCACCTCACCGAAGGCGGAACCGACTATCTTAACGAGGGTAAGGAACTGACCGACGAGACTGTTGAGGACAACATCGACTGGGTGGCATTCAAGAACCAGTTCTTCAGTGCGGTAATGATAGCAGAGAAGGACTTCGGCAAGAATGCCAAGATGACAAGCATTCCGCAGGAGAAAGGTTCTGGCTATCTGAAACAGTATGGCGCGAAGATGAAGACTTTCTTCGATCCAACCGGGAAACAGCCTACAAACCTCGAGTTCTATTATGGTCCCAACGACTTCCGCCTCTACCAGAGCGTTGAGGAGGAAAGCACGTTCGGCAAAGACCTTGAGATGCAGCGCCTGGTTTATCTGGGATGGCCTCTGTTCCGAATCATCAACAGATGGTTCACCATCTACGTTTTCGACTGGCTCACCAAGCTAAACATCAATATGGGTATCGTATTGATTCTCATTACTATGCTCCTCAAGTTCATCACATTCCCGCTTGTGAAGAAGAGCTACATGTCTTCGGCCAAGATGCGTGTGCTGAAACCAAAGCTCGACGAGATAACGAAGAAATACGACAAGCCAGAAGACCAGATGATGAAGCAGCAGGCAATGATGGCAGAATATTCCAAGTATGGTGTCAGCCCTCTGAGCGGCTGTCTGCCAATGCTCATCCAGATGCCTATCTGGATTGCCATGTTCAATTTCGTGCCTAACGCCATACAGCTAAGAGGCGAGAGCTTCCTCTGGATCAGCGACCTCTCTACCTACGACCCGATCATAGAGTGGCACACCAATCTGTGGCTAATCGGCGACCACTTGAGTCTCACGTGTATCCTCTTCTGTGTAGCCAACGTACTGTATTCAATGATGACAATGCGCCAGCAGAGAGACCAGATGGTAGGCCAGCAGGCTGAACAGATGAAGGCAATGCAGTGGATGATGTATCTCATGCCAGTGATGTTCTTCTTCATGTTCAACGACTATTCTGCCGGACTGAACTTCTACTACTTCATATCACTCTTCTTCAGCGCTGCCATCATGTGGACATTGCGCAAGACCACAAACGATGAGAAGCTTCTTTCTATCCTCGAGGCAAAATACGAGGAAAACAAGAAGAACCCGAAGAAGACCAGCGGACTCGCCGCACGACTCGAGGCCATGCAGAAGCAGGCCGAGGAGCTCCGCAAGCAGCGCGAGGAGATGGAAAGAAGAAGAAAGGGCAACTAAGTAACAAACAACAAGTCTGTGAAGGATTCCAGGCGTTGCATAATGCCGGAATTCCTCGCAGGCTTTTTACCTTCTATATTATGAAAAAATCAATTATCCTCGCCATGGCTCTCTCATTGGGATGCCATAGCCTAAAAGCACAGACCACAGTGGAAACAATCGGCAAGAGCAACGTCACGCTCAGCAGCAACAAGATGACTCCCGAGGCCCTCTGGGCAATGGGACGAATTGCATCTGCCCAGGCGTCACCCGACGGAAAGCTCATCGTATACCAGGTGGGCTACTACAGTGTGAAACAGAACAAGAGTCGCCAGGTAATCTGCATCATGGATGCCAACGGCAAGAACATCCGTCAGCTCTCTACAGCTTCTGCCAGCGAGACTGATCCTGCGTGGATAGAGGGTGGCAAACGCATCGCCTTCATCTCCGGCGGACAGGTCTGGTCTATGAATGCCGACGGAACAGACCGCAAGCAGCTGACCCACGACAAGACCGGCATCGACGGTTTCAAGTTCTCGCCAAATGGCAGACAGGTAATCCTCGTGAAACAGATAGCCTATCATGAGAGCATCAAGAAGAATCCGTCTGACCTGCCTCTGGCTAGCGGAAGGCTCATCACCGACCTGAACTACCGCCACTGGGACGAATACGTGGAGACTATCCCCCACCCTTTCTTGGCTGATATCACATCCGGAGGCATAACCGAAGGCACTGATATCCTTGCCGGCGAACCATACGAGTGCCCCATGAAACCATTCGGAGGTGTGGAGCAGCTGGCATGGAGTCCCGACTCAAAGAGCATAGCATATACTTGCAGAAAGAAGTCAGGAGTGGAATATGCCACTTCTACAGATTCCGACATCTATCTCTACGACCTGGCTACAAAGCAGACCAAGAACCTCTGCAAGCCTGCCGGATACGTAGCACCCAAGAACGACACCTCAAAGTCAAAGAAATACCAGGCAGTGAACTCTGCCGAGAATCTCAAAAATAACCCTGGCTACGATATCAACCCCAAGTTCTCGCCCGACGGCAAACGCATTGCATGGCAGAGCATGGCACACGACGGATATGAGAGCGACAGAAACAGACTCTGCGTCTACGACTTCGCCACCGGCACAAAGCAGTATGTCACAGAGAAGTTCGACTCCAACGTGGATGACTTCTGCTGGATGGCAGACTCCAAGACCATCACCTTCATCGGTGTATGGCACGGATGCGTGAACATGTATAGCACTGACCTGACAGGAAAGGTGGAGCAGATGACAAACGACTGCGCAGACTTCGTGTCCGTTTCTCTTGCCAACAGTGGCAACAAGCTGCTTGCCATCCGCCAGAGCATGTCGGCACCTAACGACATCTTCGTGGTGACACCAGAGAAGAAGGCAGAGAAGTCTAAGGTACAGCAGTTGACTCAGGAGAACAAGGAAATCCTTTCCCAACTCTCTCTCGGCAAGGTGACAGAGCGCTGGGTGAAGACTACCGACGGCAAAGACATGCTCGTATGGGTGGTATTGCCTTCTGATTTCGACGAGAACAAGAAATATCCTGCTCTGCTCTTCTGCGAAGGCGGTCCACAGAGTCCGGTGTCACAGTTCTGGAGCTACCGCTGGAACATGCAGATAATGGCAGCCAACGGATACGTTGTGGTTGCTCCTAACCGTCGCGGACTGCCAGGTTTCGGTTCTGAATGGAACGAGGAGATAAGCGGCGACTGGACTGGCCAGTGCATGAAAGACTATCTCAGCGCTATCGACGACGCTGCCACACTGCCATTCGTTGACAAAGACCGTCTCGGTGCCGTTGGTGCAAGCTTCGGCGGCTTCAGCGTTTACTACCTCGCAGGCCATCACGACGGACGTTTCAAGTGTTTCATCGCCCACGACGGTGCTTTCAACCTCGAGTCTATGTATACCGACACTGAGGAAGCATGGTTCAGCAACTGGGAATACGATGATGCCTTCTGGAACAAGGACAAGACAGCCAATGCCAAGAGGACATACGACAACTCTCCACACCATTTCGTTGACAAATGGGACACTCCTATACTCTGCATCCATGGAGAGATGGACTACCGCATCAATGCCAACCAGGGTTTCGGAGCCTTCAATGCAGCCCGCCTGAGAGGCATTCCTGCAGAACTGCTGCTCTTCCCCGACGAGAACCACTGGGTTTTGAAACCACAGAACGGTGTTCTCTGGCAGCGCACATACTTCAACTGGCTTGACAAGTGGCTGAAGAAATAAACGCTCAAATGAAAAGATAAAAGAAAAAGGAAAATAAAAACAATTAAAAAAAAGAATTAAAATGGTTCAAACAGTTAAACAACTATTAAATGACAAGGCATGGGCTCGTTGGACAGCCCTCATCCTTATCGCTTCCATGATGTTCTTCGCCTACATGTTTGTCGATGTAATGTCACCAATCCAGGCTCTCATGGAGAGCGAAAAAGGCTGGGGTCCTGACACGTTCGGAACTTATGCCGCTTCTGAGTATATCGTCAACGTGATGGGCTTCCTCATCATCGCCGGTATCATCCTCGACAAGATGGGAGTTCGCTTCACAGGCGTTCTTTCTGCCTCTATGATGTTTATCGGAGCTCTGATCAAGCTCATCGGAATCACAGATTGGTTTGCCACGACCGGTTTCCACGACTGGCTCAACACCTGGTGGGTATCACTTCCTGCCAGCGCCAAGATGGCATGCTTCGGCTTCATGCTCTTCGGTTGCGGTTGCGAGATGGCTGGAACAACGGTTTCAAAGGCCATCGCCAAGTGGTTCAAGGGCAAGGAGATGGCTCTCGCCATGGGTCTCGAGATGGCTATCGCCCGTGTGGGTGTGTTCGCCATCTTCTCAATCTCACCAATCATCGCGAGCAAATTCGGCACTGTAGTAGCTCCTATAGCATTCTGCACCGTTCTCCTGCTCATCGGTCTGATCACGTTCATCGTGTTCACATTCATGGACAAGACCCTCGACAAGCAGCTCGGCGTGTCTGAAGAGGCAGGCGAGTCTGAGGAGGAATTCAAGTTCAGCGACCTTGGCAAGATTTTCTCTTCACAGGTGTTCTGGATTGTTGCCCTTCTCTGCGTGCTCTACTATTCTGCCATCTTCCCATTCCAGCGTTACGGCGCCAACATGCTGCAGTGTAACCTCGACGGAATTTCTCCATCCGACGCTGCCAACATCTTCCGTTGGTTCCCTATCGGTGCTGCTGTCATCACTCCATTCCTTGGCAATTTCCTCGACCGCAAGGGTAAGGGTGCTACGATGCTCATGGGCGGTGCGCTGATTCTCATCTGCTGCCACCTCGTGTTCGCATTCGTATTGCCAGAGACAAAGAGTCCGCTGATTGCCTACACCACCATCGTGCTCCTCGGAATCTCCTTCGCTCTCGTGCCGGCTGCATTGTGGCCAAGCGTTCCAAAGATCATCGACGAGAAGATTCTCGGTTCAGCATACTGTCTGATCTTCTGGGTTCAGAACATCGGTCTTTGCTTCGTGCCAAAGCTCATCGGCAACCTGCTCGCTTCTACCAACGAGAACAACCCTGCCGTCATCGCAGCCAAGAAGGCCGGTGCCGACTTCATTCCTTACGACTACACTGTGCCACTCGTAGTATTTGCGAGCTTCGGTATTGTTGCCCTTCTCTTCGCCATCTATCTGAAGGCACTCGACAAGAAGAAAGGCTTCGGTCTGGAGGAGCCAAACATCAAATAATAACGCACATCATGTGGGGTTCTTTATCAGAAGCCCATATAGCATAAATCAAGCCTTGACATAAAGGCGCTTCGGTCATCAGGTGATTGACGGATTGGTCTTGAAGACTTTCCACAATTCCTGATGACCGATTTTTATTGGTATATTGGAAACCGACTTTTAGAACATTATACTATGTTGTCATCTATGACAAAATGAATAAAAATACTTTCAGAAACTGCCGATAATGAACATATAGTAAAAGAGAAAGCACACGTTTGAATCCGTTTGTTTTACAAAATAGTCCCAAAAGTACCAAAAGTCCCAAAGTACCATAGTCCCATAAGTATAATAAATTTTGTAAATATAAAGATAATATATTGATATATAA
>CAVBFA010000162.1:0-7427 GCA_963594595.1 Oscillibacter sp.
GATATCTACTATTATCTCGTGTTATTCCTTCTAACACAATCAGGCTGTCTGGTTTGCCCACAGCATTTATTGTTCCTTTACTCTCAAAATAAGTGTCTTTAAATTCCAACTTCGTTCCCGGCTTAATGGTCAGCGTGACACCTTCCGGTATGGCAAGGTTCTTTGTCACAATATAATGCACGTTAGGATAAAGCGTCATATCTTCTTTAATGACGCCGCCAATCTCCACACCATTCTCCACTGTGAGAGTAATGTCTTGAGTAATTTCGCCCTCCATACCGTCGCACGTTCCCTTGATGACAAGGCGGATATGTCGGTTGTCTGCACACTTGTCATTAATCTTTATTCTCAATGGCTCTGCACTCCTTGCTTTTCCGTATGCGCTCAGTTCCGAACCGAAGTCAGCCTCTTTCTTTATAAACTCCACAATCAGCGGATCCTCATTCTCGCCAAGCTCTATAGACAACTTGATGTTCTTAGCCTTGCCCCATGAGTTGCGCACGATAGGATAGAAGTCTATCACTTCGCCAGCATCCGCTCTGCCGTCGCCGTCACCGACATTGGTGCTGTCGTCCATCTCGTAGGTCACGAAAGAGAGGTCTGGCTTGCGGTCCTCATCCTTTATGGAGAAAGCCTTATAGATGTCGAGTCCACCCGTTGATGAACAAGCATTGATAAGGTCGCCAAAAAGATATTCCTTATTCGCATATTCTTTTGACTGTATGAGCCTTGATAATGCACCAGCCACCATCGGAGTGGCCATAGACGTTCCGTTCAGCGACTTGTAGTTTCCGCCGGGGTATGTACTTTCGATGTTTGCGCCAGGCGCAAGCAATTCATAGTTATATAGTTTGTCCTCTCCCCATTCGGTATAGGTAGGCCCATTGTCGTCATAATTACTGAAGCTTGCGATATTACCCTCGCTATTCATTGCCTGAACACCAAGCACAAAAGTGTAAGAACCAGGATACATCGGTGCAGGACTCGTTTGTCCTCTTTCAAGATGCGCATGGTTAAGACACATTCCATCATTTCCCGCCGCTGCCACGAGCACAGCTTTCTGATAAGCCCTGCCCAATGCCTGCTCCTCGGCTTTTGATTCGCCATAGCTACCGAAGCTCATGCTGATGATGTCGGCACCGTTAGCCACGGCATAGTCGATGCCCTTTATGATGGTAGCCACGTCGCCGGTGCCGTCGCTCTGCATCACCGTCACGGGCATGATGAGCGCGTCGGGGTTGGCACCAACGATGCCGATGCCGTTGCCACCAACGGCAGCAGCGATGCCGGCGCAATGAGTGCCATGACCGTTCCAGTCGCCGATGCGTCCTGTCTGGTTCACGAAGTCCCATCCGTGCAGGTCGTCCTTGAAGCCGTTGCCGTCGTCGTCATAGTCTTCGGCGCCTTCAGACTCCTTGGTGTTAGTCCAGATGTTTGCTTTGAGGTCGGGGTGGTCGATGTCCACACCCGTATCAAGAATTGCTATTATCGGTCGTTTTTGTGTTATGATAGGTTGTTGCCACAATTGGGGCAACATCATGGCCTGCAGTCCCCACTGCTGACCGAAGAGCGGGTCGTCGTAGCTTATATTATTACCCCCCCCCGTTGGCTTGGTCTTGTACATCCATCAGTGCCTTGCTCTGTCCAGCTTGTGATTCTGTGTTGCCGAGGGCGTATACTATTCTGTTAGGCTCGGCATATTCAACGTCGGCAAGTTTTGCCAACTTCGCCACAGCCTCTTCAGTGTTGCGCACCTTGGTTTTGTCGTAGTGCATCAGATAGATGCGGTTCATGGCAGGTGCAGCCACGGTCTTGCCGTTTACGCTGCGTGCCAGGCGTTTCACCTGCTGGTTGCCAGACAGCGGCATCAGTGCCTCTACTTCAGAGACGCCGAGTTCGCGCAGTGTGGCATCGATGCTGTTGACGCCCGATGTTCTGAACTTCGTGCGGCGTGGCGCATTGATTTGTGCGGCGCTCTGGTCTTTGAACTTAACGATAACCTCTCCCTCTCTGTAGTTGTAGGCAGAGAAACGGGCATCTACCTTTACCACTTCATCCTCGTTGTTGCGGTCTTGTGCCATTGTTGGTATGGCGGCAAGGGCTGTCAACGCGATAGTAAAAATGCGATGTAGTTCCATAATGTTATGTTTTAAATGTTAATTATATATGCGATAGAATTGGTTACTTTATCCGTGGGTATCGGTTTTCACTTATTCCCCGACATAGGTTACATTCTTTGATATAGCTTTCTTTGTCCTTTTTGTTATTATTTGCCGCTTGGGTTAAAATGCTAATAATATGCAAAATTATTAAATATAAAGATGTGAAGCAAGTGTTTTGTATGATTTTTTTTTAGGTTGTGGATTTGGGCACTCCCTATTCCCTGTACGGTTCGTCCTCTGATTTCAGACAAAAACCTGGATAAACCCCTGTATGCTTTTGCGAGCCTTACGGCTTGATTCCTGCCGCACAGGTCGCCCTTACGAGAGCAAGCTCTCGACAGTCAACCTGCACGACAGAAATCGGTGGCAACGATGTAACCACCTCGCAAAAGCATACAAGCGATAAACCAAGATAAACCGGCTGCGCATCAGAGGCAATAATTTTGACTACATAGTGAAGTATTAATCACGACAACACAGTAAAGTAATTGATAATAATATAATCTATAGTTTTTGTCTAAATATTCCATGTTGCTGTTGTGTCCCCAGCCTTCGGCGTGGACACAAATCAAAAAAATGAAACACGGATTGCACTGAGATTCACGGATTGGTCTTTCACGGATCCATTTTTTTGATTTAATTTGGCCAATGATTCTTGGATTCCATTATGGATTTATTTGGATTTGAGAGTGT
This sequence comes from Oscillibacter sp., assembly GCA_963594595.1. Lineage (GTDB taxonomy): Bacteria > Bacteroidota > Bacteroidia > Bacteroidales > Bacteroidaceae > Prevotella. Next base: position 2,856 of record CAVBFA010000162.1, read on the forward strand.
TGACACACTCCCTTTCCTGGCGGTATCAGTGTTATTACTCCGCATACTGTTATCAGCCCCCACCTAGCCTCAAACCATCCTAACCATAAACCCACCTAGCCTTAAACCCATCCTAACCTTCCCAAAGGGAAGGAACAGGCTACTATAGCTAATTGTTTTCAGCCCCCACCTAGCCTCCCCCGAAGGGGAGGGACGGATACCATTGGTTATATGATTTTCGTCAGTAGTCGCCTGATTATCAATGGTTTATCAATGGCAATAGTGACTGTTCCTCCCCCGAAGGGGAGGGACGGATACCATTGGCTACATGATTTTTGTCAGTAGTCGCCTGATTATCAACGGTTTATCAATGGCAATAGTAACTGTCCCTCCCCTTCGGGGGAGGATAGGTGGGGGCTGGAGTGATTATGTTGTGCTGTTGGGTTTGAGGTCAGGTTTGGTCTGGTGTCAATATCCGGGGTAACTTGTTCCTTCCCTTAGGGAAGGTTAGGATGGGTTATCCTTTGGGAAGGTCAGGATGGGTTATCCTTCTCGAAGAAAAATTCGTTTGGCTTTTACTTGCAACAGTCAGACGAAAGCCGTATCTTTGCATTACATAAAATATGTAACATAAAACATGTAATGACTGTAAAGCACTATGGAACAACTGAATAACCCCTTCGTGATATATGGATATAAGGGAGCGGAATACTTCTGCGACCGCAAGAAAGAAACGAAGACCATCGTGGAAGCTCTGGAAAATGAGCGCAACGTAGTGTTGATGTCGCCACGGCGTATCGGCAAGACGGGACTTATACATCATGTGTTTGAGAACATACAGGATGCGGATTCCGCTGTGAAATGTTTTTATATGGACATCAATGCCACACGGAGCATGGAGCAGTTCGTGCAGCTCTTGGGAAAGACGGTGATAGGAAAGGTAGACACGTTCTCACAGTCGGCAATGCGAAAGATAAACGCTTTTTTCGCCAGCTACAAGCCGACAATGTCGTTTGATGAGCTGACGGGTATTCCTACGTTTTCCATTACCGTGCAGCCCAACCAGAGGGAAGAGTCGCTGAAACAGATTTTTGATTATCTGCGACTATCGGAAAAGCGTATCTATATCGCCATAGACGAGTTTCAGCAGATAGCAGAATATCCGGAGGGTAGGGCAGAGGCGCTATTGAGATCATACATACAGTTTCTGCCGAATGTGTATTTCATCTTTGCCGGCAGCAAGCAGCAAGTGATGACGGATATGTTCCTGTCAGCCAAGCGCCCGTTTTATCAGAGTTCGCAGATGGTGTCGCTGCCGCTTATCGACAGGCAGGAATATCAGGCTTTTGCAAATCGGTGGATGGCGAAGAAGGGGTTGTCTGTCGATGATGAGGTGTTCGGGTATCTGTATGATTGTGTTGACGGGCAGACATGGTATGTGCAGGACATATTGAACCGTCTGTATCAGAACGGCAGACCGATAACGAGAGAAGAGGTGAAGGTGGTAATAGACGAACTGGTGGATGAGCAGGAAGTGGCTTTCATAAACTATTATGAGTCGCTCACCGACAACCAGTCTGCTCTCCTGACAGCCATAGCCTGTGAGGGGAAGGTGGCATCGGTGATGTCGCAGGAGTTCTTGGCAAAATACCGTCTTCCGGCGGCAAGCAGTGTGAGTCTTGCTCTCAAGACATTGGTCAGCCGTGAGTTTGTATATCGCTACGGGGAGGCATACATTGTTTATGACCGCTTCTTCGGCATGTGGCTGCGGAAGAAACTGGCTTAATGGCGCTCCTGTCGGTGTGCTTGCGGCAGTCTGCCGTCACTTCTTGCGGTAGTATGCCCTTATGCCGTCTTTGAATTTCAGCTGCAGACTGTCTTTCATCATGAGTACAATCTCCACGGTGTCTTTCTGAGGCTTCAGTTTGCGGCGCTTCTTGTTGCCGGTGTCTATCGTTCCCTCTGTGAACACCAGTTTCCCGTTGAGCACATGCCACTCTTTGTAGTATTCCGCCTGTGGATACTCCACGGGGCTCTCGCCCGTCAGACTCGTCTGCTTGAAACGCAGTCCCACGGGGTCCATAGTGAACTGCTTCTTGATCTTGAATCCCTGTTCTATCGGCACCATCAGCTTCTGCATCATGGAGTCGCGTTCCGGACTGGCTTTCGGCTTCGGCATCCCTGCGATGTGGGGCATCTTGCGCATTTTCGGCATCACCTGATACACCCATGTGCCCTTCAGCTCATCGAGGTCTATCACGATGTCCGCCTTCCTCTTGTCCTCCTTGTTGACCACGATGGCGAGCTGGTCGCCGATCTTCGGTCTGCCGAACACCTGTCGTGACTGCATGGCGTCGATGATGTTGAACGTTATGGGGTCGCTGTCGTCGGCAGGCAGCACTACCACTACGGAGTCGGTGCATCCCTCGCAGGCAAGTCCGTAGAATGTGGAGTCGCCGGGTATGCGCTCGTCTTTCACTACAGCAGGTTTGTCGTCGCTTTTCTTGTCGGATGAGCATGCTGCCGTGATGGTGAATATCGCTGCTGCTATTATGAATAGGGGTAGGAATCTCGATGTTCTCATTGTCTTGTATTTTCGTTTGTTTTCTTCTTCAAGGCAAAGGTAGCGTAATTTGTGTGAAATCACAAGATAATCAATCAAAAAATAAGGAGCGGACCCCATCTGTGAGTCCGCCCCTCGTATTGCTTTCAGCTAATGCCATATCCGGGAAAATCAGTCATTCCACGATATGACGGTCTGTCGTTATCTGTTGAAAGACTTGATAGCCTTACCGTTTCTCATGAGCATCATGTTGAAGCCACGCACCTTGGCGTCCTTCTGAACCTGCTTGCCGTCGGCAGTGAAACGAGCCACAACCTTGTTGGCAGTGCCGTCGGCAGATGGTGCAGACTCCACGGCGTCGGTGTCGTCATACTGGGTGTCGAGAACCCAAGACACATATCCGCCGCCGAGCTCGTCAGAAGACTCGTCCTCTTTGTATGCAAATCCGGCGATGTAGCGACCGTCGGCAGAGATGGCAGAAGGAACGTTGAATGCACCGTTGTCGTAGTCGGCAAGGAGAGTAGCCTTAGGGAATTCAGAGGCGAGCGCCTTGATGCTTTCGTCACCCTTCTTCCAGATGAATCCCAGACGCGGTCCGTAGAGTCCGCCATAGAATCCGATGATTGTGCCTTCGTCAGAAACGGCGCAGCCAAACACCTGGCTTCCTGGATCAACGAACATCTCGTCTTCTGCATTAGGAGTGAATATCTCCAGAGAGTCGTTCTCTGTGTTGTAGCGTGCCACGCTCTCGATGGTTTCCCAGTCACCGGTGTACTGCTCGTAGTTTATCACCAGGTATTTTCCGTTGGGGCTCATCACGGTCTGGTCGCAGCTGAATATAGTGAATGGCAATGTAGATTCCGTTGTAGCCGCAAAATACGGACGGGAGAAAGGATAAGGCATGAATGTCTTTCCGTCGCGGTTTGGAGCCCACAGCAGGGCAGGACGCGTAGCCATGTCGTCAACCCAATATCCCGATATTATGGAGTCGTTGGAAACCGACAGGGCAGAAGCGCCAGCACTGTTGGCACCGAGGAACTTGTTTGAAGGCTGCGGCAGGTCAACCGGAGTGCCCTCGTTGAAGATACAAGGTATTCCCTCGCCGTCTTCAGTGTCGTAGCGGGCACCTACAATCAGTTTTCCGTCCGGACTGATACCCATGAACGTATACTGTCCGTCCTCGCCAAACTGAGTGCACTGCTCTGTGGCGAAATCGAAAGTTGCGGCAGGACCGCTCCATCCCACAGCCATACCATTGTCGGCCATAGACTTGATCTGTACGTCTGTTTCAGCGTCAGCGGCAGGGAAAGCCACAAGCTTCTTGTTCTCCATATCGTATATCCATGCCTCGTTGATGCCATATCCCACACCGCCAAAGAATTTGCCGTTTGGAGACAATGTCGTGCCCATGAGCTGCACACCTTCAGGGTCAGGAATTTCAGTTATCCCATTCTGTGCCATCATCGCACTGCTTGTTGCCATCATCGCAACCATCGTAAGTAAAGTCTTTCTCATATCTTTTCGTTTTTATTGTGATTAGTTTCGCATACTGTGTACGTTTTCGTATTGCAAAAGTAATGATTATTTCGGATATGCGGCAAGAAAAATGCTAAAATGTTACATATACTGTTCTTTTTGTCGATAAATAGTAAGTTTTTAGGGTTTGTTAGTGATATACTATTACTCAAGTTTCGCATGTCTTTGACGTGCTGTCAGTAGACGAGTTGACAAGTTGACAAGGAGATTTGCCTTGCTTGTTTAAACCATGCAAACAACGGTTTTCAAGAAAAAGCATATCTCCTTGTCTACTCGTATCTTGTCTACTTCTATTACTGAGCCCAAATCTATATTGAATGGTGTAATGACCGTTTTGAACTTAAAATAAATAAATTATTTTGTATTGCTCACGATTTAGTTTATCTTTGCAATGTCAAAGGAAAGAGAATATAAGTGAAAAGAACAAAGATAAGCAATGTAGCTCTGAAATTCGTGCTGCCCGTGTTGCTCGGAGGAGTGATACTCTATTGGAT
>CAVBFA010000163.1:0-3908 GCA_963594595.1 Oscillibacter sp.
CATTAGCTTATTGGGCATCCGTCTGACAGCAAATCTGCCCAACAGGGGCAAGCACCGTGCCCATGATGGGTAAGCACGTTACCCCACTTGGGCAAGCAGCGTGCTCATTTTAACACAAACTGACATTAGGATTAAGTATGCACTAATCTAATTCCGCCAACGGGTAATACTAACAAAAAACGCATTAAACAGACCAATGCCCCGACTGGGGGTCTATCCTATCAATGCGAACTTGAATATACCTTTTGCGCTCCATCATAATGAAATGCAAAGGGTACTGCCAATATTGTATTGACAGTACCCTCGAGACAAATATTTATCAAAACTACTTTTCAAGTCCACGATTGCTGATCGTCACGTTCAGGAGCATCAGATACTTGCGATACTGATTCTCGGTGAGCACATAGCGCATGTGCTTCAGATCCTTCTGCAACGCCTTCTCAACCATCGGCTTACGCTCATCTGCGTTAGCATTGCCGGCATTCATCATATCGGCACAGAATTCTGAGTGGATGTCTTGCACGGCTTCCAACTGATCGATCGACAAGCAAAGCGCATCAGCCAATCTGCTGTAGTTTACAGTCATCTTGTAGGCATTGGCTGTGTTTGTCGTGTTCAACTCCTCGTTCTCCGCAAATGTCATGGTCATGCTGAGCACTGCCATAACAGTTAAAAACAATCTTTTCATAATTCCTAAATTTTAAAATTAATTACTAAAATGGCTACGGTACTATTCTCACGAATCACCTACACCGGTTATCCTTATCTTTTTACCTTATATATGTTTGGTATATATTATCATGTGTCGAGACCAAAGCATGCAACTTTGTCTTTTTCACGCTGCAAAGATAGACAAACCTACAATAACAAACAAACTATTTGAATTTCTGTTCGCGTTAACAGAGAATATTTTGACATACATCAAAATATCTTTACTTACATATATCTTTTCTTAACATATTTGAAATATCATTTTGTAAATATCAATAATCAACGACTCACACTCCTTTATTTCTCATATATCTTGTAGATTTATCCCCTCTTCCACCTTTATTTGATTTGATTTTAGTAATTTTGCCACAATATTGACTTATAACATAACACCTTAAATAATTAAAGAGTTGAAAGATATGAAAACTACTACAAGTTCAAAGGGGAACATCGTGGCAATAATAACGATGATGTTTCTGTTTGCAATGATCTCGTTCGTAACAAACCTTGCAGCACCTGTGGGTGTGATCTGGAAGAACACATTTGCCGGAGGCGAAAATGCCAACACCATCGGTATGCTCGGCAACGCCATGAACTTTCTGGCATACCTCTTCATGGGAATTCCATCAGGAAAGATGCTTGCCAAAATCGGTTACAAGAACACGGCCATGACCGGTGTGGCAACGGGTATCGCCGGTCTGGTACTGCAGTTTCTCTCCGGCACATGCTCATCGGCAGAACTCGGATTCTCGATTTATCTGCTCGGTGCTTTCGTATGCGGCTTTTCAGTCTGCATGCTCAACACCGTGGTAAACCCGATGATAAATCTGCTCGGCGGCGGCGGCAACAGAGGCAACCAGTTGAACCTCATCGGAGGAACACTGAACTCCCTCTCCGGAACACTCACGCCGATGCTCGTGGGCAGTCTGATTGGAGAAGTGACAAAGGACACCAAGATTGCCAACGTGAATGTGGTACTCTTCATCGCAATGGCGGTATTCGCAGCAGCATTCTGCATATTGTATTTTATAAAGATCAACAACCCGGAACACAAACCGGAAGAGAAACTGGCACACTCGCCTTGGGATTTCTCAAACTTCAAGCTTGGAGCGATTGCCATATTCCTGTATGTCGGACTGGAAGTGGGAATCCCCGGAACCCTGTTCTTCTATATCTCTGACACTACAGCTGCCGGCGGCGGCACAGGACTTGCCAAGGCTACAGCCGTGGCTGGCTTTGTGGCTGCCACATACTGGTTCCTGATGCTCGTAGGACGATTCACCGCAGGACTCATAGCCGACAAGGTGTCGAGCAAGGCAATGCTCACCGCAACATCCCTGCTGGCAATAGCATTGATGCTCGGAGCGATAATCCTCGGCAAGAGCTACCATGTGGAGATGCCTGTATTCACCGGCTCAAGCGTGGCAATATACCATCTGCCTGTTGCCGCACTGCTTCTCGTGGCTTGCGGACTGTGCACATCGGTGATGTGGTCGTGCATCTTCAACCTCTCTGTTGAGGGACTTGGAAAATACACCGCCCTCGGTTCCGGAATATTCATGATGATGGTAGTCGGCGGTGGCATTATGCCACTGATACAGAACTATATCGCCGACCACTATTCATACATGGTGTCATACATCGTGCCGCTGCTCTCTATGGCATACATCTCATTCTATGCGATAAAGGGGTCGAAACGATAATACAGGATGGCGCATTCTCCGATGCTGGCAGATTGTCTCGCCAGCATCGAAGAATGCGCCAAACAATAACATAACGAAGGAATAATCATGAAAGAGAACAAATATGTAATCGGACTGGACCTCGGAGGCACCAATGCCGTGTTCGGCCTCGTGGACGAGAACTATGAGATAAAGGCAACAGGATCGCTCCTCACACAGGAGTATACTCTGGCAACGGCTTTCGTAGAGGATGCAGCGGAAGTGATATCCGAACTGTCTTCAGTGGCGGGAGGCATCGAAAACATCAAAGCCATTGGCATCGGAGCCCCTTGCGGCAACTACAATGCGGGAACAATCGAACACGCCGCCAACATCTCATGGGGAAAGGGCGTGGTGCCCATCTGCCTGATGCTGAACGAGAAAACGGGAATCCCCGTGGCTATAACCAACGATGCGAAAGCTGCCGCACTGGGAGAAATGAGCCATGGAGCAGCCAAGGGGATGAAGGACTTCATAGAGATAACACTCGGCACTGGCGTAGGCTCGGGCATCGTGGCTAACGGCAACCTGATATACGGCAGCGACGGATTCGCCGGAGAACTGGGCCACTCGATAATGTTCTTCGACAATGGCAGAAAATGCGGATGCGGCAGAAGCGGATGCCTCGACATGTATTGCTCGTCGAGGGGAGTGGTGATGACAGCCAAGGAGATGCTTGCCGAAGAGGGAGCGCAGTCAAGCCTTGCCAACATCCCTGCCGACAAGATGACGACACTCGACATCTTCAATGCCGCCGAGGCTGGCGACAAACTGGCACAGATGGTGTTCCGCCGCACTGGAGAGATTCTGGGAAAGGCATGCGCAAACTTCGCCACATTCCTCAGTCCTGAGGCTTTCATATTCTTCGGCGGTGTGGCAAAAGCCGGCGACTGGCTTCTGAAGCCGGCAAAGGAGACTTACGACAAATATGTGCTCAGCCTGTATCGCGGCAAGGCGAAATTCCTGACGAGCACTCTGGAAAACGACACTGCGGCGATACTCGGCACTGCAGCGCTTGCATGGCAAGAGACTGCCAAACAACGGAAATGAAAGGAAGAAGAAGGAAATGAACAGAGAAGATTTCAGATTTGAGATTTGCGCCAACAGTGTGGAGAGTTGTATCGCCGCACAAGAGGGTGGCGCAGACCGCGTGGAACTGTGTGCCGGCATACCGGAAGGCGGCACCACGCCATCTTACGGAGAGATAAAGGTGGCGAGACGCCTGCTGTTATCCACACTGCTCCACGTCATAATCCGTCCGCGAGGTGGCGACTTTCTGTATTCGCCGCTCGAAATGGAGCGCATGGAGGAGGACATCAGGATGTGTCGCGAACTGGGAGTTGACGGTGTGGTATTCGGATGCCTTACGGAAAACGGTGATGTGGACATAGAGCAGAACCGCCGGCTGATGGAGTGTGCCAAAGGGATGTCGGTGACTTTCCACCGCGCCTTCGACCGCACAGCCGACCCTTTCGC
>CAVBFA010000163.1:3918-7409 GCA_963594595.1 Oscillibacter sp.
CCCTTGAAGACATCATATCATTGGGCTGCAACCGCATACTGACCTCCGGACAACAGCCGAAAGCCATTGACGGCACACCGCTGCTTGCCAAACTGCAGGAGAAGGCTGCCGGACGGATAACGCTGCTTGCGGGAAGCGGCGTAAACGAAGACAACATCCGCGACATATACGACGCCACAGGAATATCCGAATATCATTTCTCTGCAAGGGTCGGCATTAAGAGCAAGATGAAGAATATATGCCAGAACGTATACATGGGAGCAAAAGATGCCGATGAACAGAACATTCTCGTGACCGACAAAGACAGAGTCAGGAATACCATAGATATGCTGACGAAGTAACGAGTTGACCAGCCAGCTAAAACAAGCAGACGAGCAGACCAGGATTATAGTCCGACAATTGTCAAGAGCTATTTCCTTGTCTGCTCGTCTGCTTGTTTACTTGTCTGCTTGTTTACTCGTCTGCTTGTCTACTCGTCTACTCGTCTACTTCAGCACCATTATATCGCTCCATCGCGTCGTGGGACACGGACTCTTATGGTCATGCCGTATGGCATCGGCGAACTTCTTTCCGCCGGGATATTGCTGCGAACTGAGTATCACGGTTTCCGTGCCGCCCACCCTATTGAGATGGTCTACGGCAGAATCCATCCTCGTCATCCTGCCATGCCGGTTGGCATCATAAGAGAACATGTCGGGCTGCACTGCCCCCTGCGGCACAACGCCCATCAGGAGCACACCTGCCCGTTTGAACATTATCCCCTCTCTATAGATGCTTCTCAGACAGTCGGTAGCAGCCATCACGATATCTATAGTGGAGCTGGTCGGCGTAAGAAGTGTCTTGTCTGCCATATTGCCATACTGCACAAGGTCTTCCCTGAAATGGTTGGAGTCGATGAACACTCCCACTACCTGTGCCACAGACTGCTGCTTGCGCAGTTTCTCAGCCGATCTTACGGCAAAATTGGCGATATGCGTGCGTAGCGTGTCAAAGTCGCCCACCATCCCGTCGAAGCTTCTGCTCGTGCAGATGCTTTTCTTTCTGGCAGGCAAGTCGTCGGGCACACAGTCTATGCCGTTCAGCTCATTCCACGTACGCTCGATGACGATGTTCTTGAACATCATCCTCACCCACTCCACCTTATGTCCGGCAAAGTCGAGCGCCGTAGATATACCTATCCTTTCAAGCCTTTCGGCATACCTGCGGCCTATCCCCCACACATCGCCAACGTCGTAAAGGCCCAACGCCTTCACGCGTTTCTCATCATTGTCTATCAAGCAGCAGTGGTCATAGCCTGGATATTTCTTGGCGAAATGGGATGCCACCTTGGCAAGTGTCTTGGTGGTGGAGATTCCGATACTTACAGGAATGCCTACCGACCGCCACACCCTGTCGTGCAGGTCACGTCCCCACTGCTGCAGCTGCTCTCCGTCTATCCCCTCAAGAATGGCGAAAGCCTCATCAATGGAATACCTGAAACACTGCGGAGCCATGTCACGGATGATTGCCATGACACGCCCGGTAAGCTCGCCATACAGTTCATAGTTCGACGAGAATACCTCGATATGGGTATTGGGGAAAAGCTGCTTGAGCTGATAGTACGGCGTGCCCGCCTTCACCCCCAGGAGCTTTGCCTCCTTGCTTCGCGCCACCACGCATCCGTCGTTGTTTGAGAGCACGACGACGGGTTTCCGCTCCAGATCGGGACGGAACACTCGTTCACAACTCACATAGCAGTTGTCACAATCGCAGATGGCGTAATATTTTGTCATTCCTCTATCGTTTCCATTGTTTGATGGTCCACACCACGACTCCCCAGATGCGGAAATCGTCAAGGTTGTCGATGCGTATCGGCGAATAGGCGGCATTGGCAGGCCGCAGTTCGATATACCCCTCGGCAAGATGCGTAGTGTCGAGATATTTCATCGTGAACTCCTCGTTGACGTATGCCACTATCACATCCCCGTCGCTCGCCTGCAGCGAACGGTCTATCACTGCAATGTCTCCATCGCAGATGCCGGCTTCCACCATCGAGTCGCCGGATATTCGGGCATAGAATGTAGCCTCGGGATTCTTTATCAGGTCGCGGTTGAAGTCCAGACTGTCGTGCAGATAATCCTCGGCAGGACTCGGGAAACCGGCTTTTATGCCGGGAGCAAGCTGCAATTTCAATCTGCTGTCGAACTCACCTCTCAGAAGTTTTATCTTAGACATATACGTCGCATAGTGTCTTCCAATCCTTATCTCACCCACACGGCATAGTCGTCCTTGCGCGGCTTGGCAGGTGCCGGTTCTGCGGCGGCATATCCGAGCGCCACATGGCCTATGCCTTCATAGTCGCCTTCTATGCCCCACTTGCGGAGCATCTCCTTGCCCTCGTCCATGTCGAACACCTCTTTGGCCCTGTGTATCCAGCAGCTTCCCACACCAAGCGAATGGGCGGCGTTCATGAGGTTGCCCATCACAAGCGAACCGTCATACATATACGTAGGGCGCTGTCTGTCGGCAAGCACTATCAACACTACCGGAGCTCCATAGAATGGGTCTGACGTAGTGCCCATCACCTCGGCGTTGAGCTCCGACAGGCGGTCGCGCACTGCCTTGTTGGTCACCACAACGATGCGTGGCGACTGCATTCCTCTACCAGTGGGAGCGTATTCTCCAGCTTCCACAATTTCTTTTATCACTTCGTCTGACGGCATGCGCTCCGGATCAAATCCTCTCACGCTGCGACGAGTCTCAAGCGTTTTTATCGTTTCGTTCATAATATACTATTTGTTTTTGTTTCTGTAGGATAAGATGTCTGACATATGTCAAGCGCAATCCACTACTTGACAACTGTCTACGAAAAAACATCAGCAACAAGTCCTATCAACAGATTCCTGACATTCTCTCATCTAACGGACTACAAAATTAACTTTTGACACCCGCAATCAGAAATCGAAACAGTTAATGTTGGTTAACGCCACACAACAACAGGCACATAAGTCCAAATCTGCCATTAGCCACTCCACTATTATCCACTTGCTGATTTACCATTGGCACAGCTGCCATTTGGCACATTTTTTGATAATCTACGATATATATGACTCAATACGTTTTTGTATATATCATCATTGCCGCCTCGCTTATATATATAGGTTATAAGATATGGCAGGCGGTGTCACACAAGCCAAAGAGCGGTTGCACTGGTTATTGTGCCAACTGCCCTTTGGCTGATGAACTTCGGCGGAAAGCACAACGGCAGGGAATGAAAGGCAAAGATTCTGACTCATGCTGCAACAGGTCAAAACTGTCAAAATGCAATAAAGAAAGTGCGTCTCAAACCGACAGACAATGAATTTTAAGCCCAAATCGCTAAGTTTTTAAATAAAAGTGAAAGAAAAATTTGGTGGAACGAAATAAAATCCATACCTTTGCACTCGCAATCAAGCAATGGTACCTTGGCCGATCGGTTAGGTAACGGTCTGCAAAACCGTGTAGAGCAGTTC
>CAVBFA010000164.1:0-7391 GCA_963594595.1 Oscillibacter sp.
AGCACGTTGCCCCACTTGGGCAAGCAGCGTGCCCAATTTAATACAAACTGACCATAAGATAAGCTGCGGCTCGGCATAAGAAATAAATGCATTTATTTCGTTCTGCTCTCGCCTTGCATTATCTTTGCACTGGATTATTAACCGTTGCTGAGCGGAGACGCTGGCGACACATTATTATATATGATATTATGTTTGGAGAAGAAAGAAAGAACTCGCTGAAGAAATATCTTCTGTTTGTATGTCTTGGCAATATCTGCCGGTCGCCGGCTGCCGAGGGAGTGATGAAGAGTATTGTAGCTGACGACCCCCGACTCGACGGTTTTGTGGAAATAGACTCCGCTGGCATAGGAGCTTGGCATACGGGGCAGCTGCCCGACAGCCGGATGAGGAAATGTGGCGCCAGCCGAGGATATGACTTCAGCAGCAGGGCGCGACAGGTGAAGCCACAGGATTTCGACCGCTTCGATTATGTCTTCGCTATGGATCATGAGAATGTTGCCGACCTCAATGGTGTGGCACGCAATGCTGCCGACAGGAAGAAAATCCTTTGTCTTGCAGATTATCTCACCGACCACAGGGATTACCACACCGTGCCCGACCCATATTATGGAACGCAGAAGGATTTTGAAATAGCTCTCGACCTTATAGAGGATGCCTGCAAGGAGGTGGCGCGCCTTTTGGCAGAGGAGAAACTTTGACCCAAATCGGTCATCAGGGCTGTTTTATGTTTTTTTTCGCCGTTTTATTTGGCATCGTATATTCAAGGCTTCACTCTTTTCTTTGTCTTTGTCGTTTTGTCTCGCATATCGAAACAAATGTTGCAAAATGTAAGGATAAAGCAAATAGTGAAGCTTTTTATGTTATTTGTCTTGATGTATGTCAAAGAAATCAATAAGTACAATAAAAAACTTGTCCAAACTATTGTGTGCGAACACAAAAGGTTGTATCTTTGCAACGTGTTCGGGAGAATACATTTTTTCATAGGTTAGTAGTTTGATAGATTTAAGGTAAAGATTATGTTATTAGATTTTACGACGACTATGATGTTGATGGCAGTAGCCTTCGTAACTCTGGTTAGTTTTACAGGTTACAACCACAACTGATATCGTTAAAAAGAATTGTTTTCAGGAGGCCGGTTTGAGTGATCAAGTCGTCCTCTATTTTTTTTAAATATACCCCTGAACCAGAGTTCAGGAATGCCAAACGACCGGTTTGGGATTATCCTCCCCAAATCTGATCCACACAAATTTGTTTCTTTGTATCTGAATTAATTCCGTGTGTCCCGTATCATCCGTGTACCCACATCATCCGTGTGTACCCATATCATCCGTGTGTACCCATATCATCCGTGTATCGGTATCATTTGTCATCCGCGATGCGAGCCTTTCCCTCGTATGTGGTGAGGTCGTCGCGAGTATATCTGTAAGTTTTGCTTGCCAAAGACGAGGACTCGTCGAAATGGTTGGATTCCACATCAAAGATGCCGCATATCAGTTCGTAGGCAAGGTCGTTGGTGAAGAATGCGTCCTTGTTAGCCTTCAGAGCCTCTATACAGTCGGGATGACACGCCATATATTCATCGGTGAAGCATACGAAAAGCGGTATGCGCACGTCGCCGAAGCCGGCGAAGTTAGGCGAACGGTGTCTGTCGGGAATCGTGGCGTGGTCGCTGAAATATACCATCGCCTGCAGGTTCAGGCGTTTGGTGGCATATTCATAAAACTGCCGGAGCACGTCGTCGGTATATCTGAGAGAATTCTCGAAGTTCAATACATTGTCCTGCACCCCCTGTTCTCCCCATACCGTGCGGTTGGCAGGGTAGCGGTTGAGGAAGTTGAAGTGGCTTCCCTTGAGATGCAGCACGAGGAAGTTGTTCTCTTCCGGGTCCAGCTCGTCGAGGAAATCCACCAGCGACTCATCGTATTGCACTTTTCCCAAGTCCTGCTTCGTCCATTTCGCCACCTCCGCCGTGTTTGCCACCAGCGTTATCGGTGTGTCGTTGGCTCCGAGATGTCCCTGGTTGCTATACCAGTGAACGCGGTATCCCAGTTTGTGTGCGATGTCGATTACGGAGCAGGAGTCATAAAACTGTCTGCCGTTGTATTGGTTGTATTCCGTCAGAGCCTTTTCGAGCGACTGCACGGTGTGCATGGCACAGCTGTAAGAGTTAGGAAACAGCACGCAATGCTCCTTGTCCTCCGCCATGCCGCGCATCCAGGGCGTGGTGTCGTGGTCCATCTTCGTGAACGCACTCATATAGTCGCGCGATGCCGACTCTCCTATCACCATCATTATAGTGGAAGGCTTGCCGAAGGGCTTTCCCAGGGGTCTTACGTTGAGGTCTTTCAACCGGCGTTCCATCTCGGTGACGTAGCGCTTGTCGTTGGCAGAATACTCCTTTATGTCCAGCCATAACCTTACTATCCCCGACCTCTGGAACATTCCGCGGCGCGGTTTGAACATATACCATGCGAACACCAGAGCCGCCAGAGCTGCCACTGCGATGCGCCATGGTTCCAGAGCCATGCCAGACTGAATGTTCATCATCACCACGCCAGCCAGCAGCGCCACTATAGCCACCAGCAGCAGCGTCACCTTCCACCAGGAGTACGACCGTGCGAATTCTATTATCTCGTTGGGGTGGGAGTCTTGCAGTATTTTCATGCCGTTGGCGTCGATACACGTGCCGTAGAGCCGGTAGTATACCGCCAGCGACAGACTCACCATCAGCAGTGCCCATTCAGCGACGGCAACTATCATTCCTCCGCCCATCATTCCTATGGCGGCAGCCAGTCCGAAGACATATATGCCGCAAGCTATCTCACCGTAGTTCTCGTAGTCAGGCGATTTCCTGCGGTTTGTGAGATGATAGAGCAGAGGGTATGTTGCAGCCCATGCCACGCCGGTGACAGCCGCCATGGCGACAGGCAGATTCGGTCTGATGCCTATTATGGCGAGCGGAACCCATACCATCAGCGACGACAGGGCGAAACGCCTTGTCTGCTGTCCGCGTGCGCTGTGGCTCATTCCGGCGTTGCATCCGTAGTATATTCCGCAGCAGATGGCGAAAGTGATGGTCATTCCGATGAATGCCATAAGGATTTCCAGATATATCGGGTCGTTAAGCATAAGAATGGTAGAATTTCGTTTATTGTTTGTTTTGCAGGTCTTCGATATGCCGCTCGTCAACTTGTTTACTTGTCAACTCGTCCAACAAATCTCCTCGTCAACTCGTTTACTTGTCAACTCGTCAACTCGTAAAATTTCATTTCCCTCTCAGCCTGCACATCAGATAGGGCACTCCGAGACGCATGATGAATTTCAGTCGCTGCGGCATGGGAATCGTCTCCCACACCACGCTGATGTTGTCGCGCAGTCCCTTCGACCTATGGCTGTTCGACACGCCTCCCGTGTCGAATATCGCTATAGGCAGATTCACGTATCTGAAGCGCGCCCCCTTCCGGTAGAGCACGATGAAGGATTTGAAGTCGGCAGACAGTCTGTGTCTGATGTCGAAAGGAGTGCTGATGAGACAGCTGCGGCGTGTGAACACACACTGGTGGCAGAATATCATGCGGTGGTAGAGATAGTAGCTCTCGGGAGCCTTCTTCACGTTGCCGTCTTTCACCACGTCGCCATACACCACGTCGGCGTCAGTCAGGTCCTGGCAGAATACGCGTCGCAACACATCATCGGCGGCAAACACGTCGCCGGCATTCATGAATATCACCCATTCTCCCGTTGCCATCCCCACGCCCTTGTTCATGGCGTCGTAGATGCCGCGGTCAGGTTCGCTCACCCATGTCGTTATCGTTCCCGAATGGGCGTATCGCTTTATCGTGATGACGGTGTCGTCGGTAGACTTTCCGTCCACCACCACAATCTCCTTGTTGGGATAGTCCTGCATCTGCAGGTTGCCGAGAGTCTTCTCCAGCAGTGGTCCGGCGTTGAATGTAACGGTCACTATCGACACCTTTGGCAAGTTGTTTTCTGTCTTTGATGCTTGCTGCATTTTGCGTTTTGTCTTTTGCGTGTTATATTGTAGGCAGGGCTTCTTCCCTGCTGTTTCTCAATGTCTCAGCGTCACAGCTGTCCGCTCTCCACGAGTCTCACCACCCGTTCCGTCTCCTTGTCGTCGCCCTCTGGGTCGTATCTCTTCGTGAGGCTCGCACCGAATGTCCATGCGAAAGCCTGATAGAATCCAGCCCTTATCGGACCGAGGAATGCCTTCACCAGTTGGTACGACGACGAGTTGCACTCTCTGTATACCAGTTTTATGAGCAGCTTTCCCTGCGTCAGCGTCAGCTTCTTCATCCTTGGCGTGTATTCCTTCTTGATACATGCCTCCACGAGCTTCATGTGCTGGTCCTTAGCCTTCTTGTTGGGCAGCGTCTGCAGATATTCGTATGTCTCTATGATGATATGGTTCACCTCCTTGGCTATCGGCAGCACCTTCTTCACGTTGTAAACCAGTCGGTTGTATCTCTGCCGTTGCTTTGGAGTCTTGAACACCTGTGGCGGATACACGTACACGTTGTTCAGTTCCACATATTGTATGCTGTCCTTTCCGTGTAGCACCTTTCCCACCTTCACCATCGGCACGAAGGTAGGGTTGTCCATATCCACCTCGCGGTCCTCCGGTTTCGTGTCGTTGCCGAACACGGGGTTCTGCGCCCTCGCCGTTGTCAGCGTGAGCATCATGACCATTATAGCCAAAAATATGAAGTATGGTCTGTTCCTCATCATTGCGCAAAAGATATTATGTTCTTTCAGAGGCGCAGCTTCTTTCTGTTCTCAAACTTGTCGAGCAGTGCCACAGCCTTTCTTACAGTCTCTTCTTCGTCCCATCCCCTGCGCCTGGCATATCCGCGCACCACATATTCGTAGAGGTCGCGCCGGTGAGTGAAGCGCTTCAGGTTTTCAAGACATTGCTTGTCGGTAGGCCACCCGTCGCAGAAATGCGACCGGTTGGTGTCTATCATGTCGAAGTGGTAGTTGCCGTCGGCATCGGTGGTATAGAGGAAATTTGCCGAGTTCAGGTCGCCATGGAGCACTCCATGACTATGCATGAATACGATATAGTCAATCACTGCATCGGCAAGTTTATGATCAAAGTTGTCTTTCTTCACGAGTTCGAGAAACACTTCACGTCCCTTGCTTTCCTCATATACAAAATACCCCACGGTGAATCTTCTGTGCTCATACTCCTCCATATATGCCACTGGGCGAGGAGAATTTATTCCTCTTTTACGGAATTCATTGGCAAACAAATATGCCCTTTCGGCTTTGGTACGTCTGAAATGTGTATAGATAATGCTCTGTATCCAATTCACGCGCTTATATCGCTTGGCAATAAACGCCAATCCATCATAATGCAACCGCCTTATACAGTTGCGCTTATCTTTCAACGCTTCTCCTGCTTCAGTGTCGAACAAATGTGGAATACTTTTTATAAAGCCCTCGTATTTTTTATATTTTTCTGCTATGACGGTCTTCATGTTTATTATTTATAGAGGCGTATGAATATCCTATACTTTCATTGCTTAATCATTTTATTCTGCAAATTTAGGTAAAATTCCCGAATTATAAGACAGTTTATATAAAAAACGAGAATGAATATCTCCAAATGCCCGCAACTTGTTTTGAAAATGTTAAGCCCTGCATTCTGAAAATCTTGCATCAACGTGAGCTAAGTCTCAAATTATACTTGCATTTGGAAAAATACTTTTATTTAACTTACTGATATTCAGGCTGTACAAGCATTTATTATCGAAATGTTCAATTCATCGAACAAAAAAAGGTTCTTCGTCAATTTAGGTGGTAAAAAGAACCGCTTATTTGTAATTTAAATATTTGATTATCAACACGTTAATAAACATAATAAAAGCTGCAGATGTTCGTGTTTTTAGAAACAAGTTTAACAACAAGGCTGAACATGCTATCTTAAGGGCAACACTACTTCATGCCGACTGGAATGGAAGATGTGTTACCACCTAAATTGACGAAGAACCCCAAAAAAATCAAATATCTGCACATTTACTGTCACATATACTCGGCAGAGAGAAACTCCCAATAGTTGTCGCGGGTTATCACGCGGAAGGGGACATCGGGATAGGCTTTGGCAAAGGATGGCGGCACCGTGGCCTTGCGTCGCGTGTTCCATTTGAATTCGAATGCCGTCAACTTAGTGTCACACTCCTCTATATAGTCAATCTCATGCTTTGCTGCCGTACGCCAGAAATAGCCTTTGGCGTATGTACGTGCATACGACTGCTGTTTCAATCGTTCCGATATAACATAGTTCTCAAACAGGGCACCCATATCCTGTCTTGTCGACGGTTGTAGGAAATTACCTATTACGGCATTTCGTATGCCACAGTCCCAAAAGTATATTTTCCTTGCAAACTTCAGTTCGTTGCGCAGGTTTCGGCTGTAAGAAGGAAGACGGAATATTACGAACGACTTTTCAAGCAGCTGTACATACGAGTCCACAGTCTTTGGGTCAAGTCCGCATGTCTGTGCCAACTCGTTGAACGAGACCTCCGAGCCAATTTGAAAAGCTATGGCTTGCAGCAGCTTCACGATTTTCTCGTTCTTCTTTATCTTGTCGAGCGCAAGAATGTCTTTATACAGATAGCTGTCTGCCAGCTGTCGCAGTATGTCGCGCTCCTCACCCATATTGTTCACCACGTCCGGATAAGAACCATATACAAGTCTATGCTCAAGGAGTCTTGTCTCCTCAAGTAATCCATTGTGTGCTGCCAGTTCGGCAAAGGAGAGTGGAAACAGCAGCATCTCGTTCTTGCGCCCTGTAAGAGGTTCATTGATGTTGTTGGCAAGGTCGAACGACGAGCTTCCTGTCGCCACGACCTGTACATCCGGACGGTTGTCCACAATAAGCTTCAGGGCTATACCTATGTCGGCTATACGTTGTGCCTCGTCTATCACCACAATCTTCTTTGAACCAATTATTGCATTCAGTCGCATGGATGTGGCATTTTCAAACATGGCACGCACGTCAGGTTCGTCACCGTTTAACCATAACACGTTGTCGCTTTCGTTCTTAAACACGTCGTGCAGCATTGTTGTCTTGCCTACTTGTCTTGCCCCGAACACGATGATAGCCTTGCCTTTGCCGGTGAGCTTATGTAATCGCTTGGCTAATATTCTTATTATCATATACTTATACCTTTTGTTTTGTCTTGCAAAGTTATATTTTTTATAAACGTAATCCAAATATATTTGAATTTTTGTGGAGTGTATTCCAAATATATTTAAATATTTATGGAATGTAGTCCAAATATATTTGAATATTTATGGAATTGAGACGCTTTGTCTACTGATAATGCCATGTGCGAAATCACTTGCAGCAACACTTTTTAGTTGTACTT
>CAVBFA010000165.1:0-7391 GCA_963594595.1 Oscillibacter sp.
AAACAGGAATATGGGTATTACAACATTAACTTATTGGGCAGACGTCTGACTGCAAATCTGCCCAACAGGGGCAAGCACGTTACCCATGATGGGCAAGCACGTTACCCCAGTTGGGCAAGCACCGTGCCCAATTTTAACTCCAAACGGTCGTTAGGGCTTGCTTGGATTTTGGTATTTTAGAAGAGTGGATTTTGTTTGGCTTTTAGCCCAACGATTCTGTTTCTTTGTCAAAGTTGCCAAAGAAAACAGGCGGTTGCCCCATGAACATCATTCACAGAGCAACCGCCTTTTCCCTTATTTCGTCATGTCGGCGTGGCTACGCCGATTAGTCACTTTATTTCAAAACCACCTTCTTGCCGTTGTGGATGAAGATGCCCTTCTGAGGAGCAGCCACACGAACGCCCTGCAGAGTATACCATGCGGCATCGTCGGCAGCGGCAGCATCAACGCCACTGATAGAGAGAGTCAGTTTGTAGGTCTCCTCGGCAGCCTTAAGGTCTTCGAGAGCCTTCTCCACATCTTCGAGTGTGGCGTCAGCGTTGTCGCAAACGGCCTGCGCCTTGTCGATGGCAGTCTTGAGAGCATTGGCATCAGCGTCAGCCTCAGTGTCCTTGCCCTCCAACAGAGCATTGGCTTTCTGAATCTCGGCAGCCAGTTCAGCTCTTGCCACACTCATGGCGTATGCCTCCTCGGCAGCCTTCAGCTTCTCGATGGCAGCGTTAACCTCAGCCTTTGTCTCGGCAGAATCGTAAACGCCCTGAGCCTCGTCGATGGCAGCCTTGAGAGCCTTTGCATCCTCGTTGTTCTCCACATCGGCATCACCGAGCAGAGCGGTAGCCTTAGCTATTTCCTCAGCCAGGAGAGCCTTCTCGGCAGTGATGTCCTCCGGCACGTATTCCACAAGCCAGCGAGAGTCGCCGATCCGGTATTTAGCCTGCTGCGAAGTGGCAGCCACGGTGAAGTTTCCGTTTGCCGCATCAGCGAAACCTGGGTCTGTATTGTGTGATGTGGCGGTCTGGTCAGAGCCCTGCTTTGTCTCGTCGGTCCAACCGGCCTGCTCAGCGCCGGCATTGATATATGTGTTGTTCTCATAAACCACGGTAGGATTTTTGGAGTTCTGTCCTCCGAGCCATCCGCGCACCTCATTGCCGTCCAGTGTGCAGTTGGCAATGATGGAGTTCTTGAGAGTAAGAACGAGAGACTTCTGTCCCTTGCCCTGGAAGTTGTTGAACTGCTTGCCTACAGCCACCTGATAGAGAGTGGAGTTTGTGATAGAAGTAGCCTGCTTGTATTCAGCCTGTTCACCGTCGAGGTCTCTCACACGACCGGCGGTCTTGATAAGCTGTCCTGTGTGTCCCTCTTTAGACCAGAGAGTGGAGTTGCTGATGCTGAGAGAAGCAGGATAGCCCTTGAAATCGAACACGATGGCAGAGCCCACGAGTTCCACATTGGCATTATCTACCACTACCTCACCGACGTAAGACTTCTGTGCGTCGTTGAGCAGAGATGTAGAGAGCGAATTGATCTTCACGTTCTTTACAGCCACGATGTCAACACCCTTGTAGCTGGCGTTCACCGTACCGTCCTGGTTGAAAGCCGGCTGGCTGCCGCCTTCTATCTTCACGAGAGGTTTTGTGAGAGCGCTGGCGTCGATTGTGGCAGGAGCCGTGGCATCGCCGAGAATCTGGACAGAAGCCGGTGAAGAGATAGCCTTGCTCACGGTATATGCACCGTTGGCAGCGAGGTTAAGAGTCACGCTGCCCACCTTGTCGCCGGCAGCCGTCACAGCCTCAGTCTCCTCTGCCACCACAGCGGCGAGGTCTTTTCCTGTTTCCACATCCTTGTTTATCTGAATCCATCTGGCATTGCGGGTGATGGCTACAGGCTGGAACTGGGCATTGTCGTTGTAGCGGCTGATAACGCCGAGGATGTCGTATGTGGCATCGGCAACAGGCTCGTTGATGGTCAGACTGAACTGGTTGTAGCCGGCAACGGCAGCCTCATCCTTCTTGATTTCAAAATTTCTGCTGTCGGCAGCCGGTGCGGTATAGGTTACGCCCTTGAGCACTGCCACCTTGTTAGCGTTCTCCAAGGTAACGTCGGCTGGTGTCACCTCGTCGTATGTCAGTTCGTCTTTCACTCCCTCAACGGCAGTGAGCGCAGTAGTAGGAACCACCTCGAAGAGACTCTTGTAGAGGGAAACCTTGCCCTGCCATCCGGCAGTGATATGCTGTCCCGGCTCGAAGGTGAAGCCTCCGGCAACGTCGTATGCGAAGGTAACGCCGGTAGCGTCTTTCAGATAGAGATGCTTGGCTGTAGGAGCGGCTGTAACGACAGCCTCACCGCCGAACACGAATTCGGTGCCATCGGCAAGCTGTGTCAGTTCGGCGATGGTAGCCACCGTCGGGATGGCAACGAACTGCATTGTTGCCACTGCACTTGCATCCTTTCCCTTATATGCTTTAGCCTTGACGGTTGCTGTGGCATCGAGAGAGAACGGAGCGGTATACTCCGTGCTTGCATCCGTAGGATTGGTACCGTCGAGGGTGTAGTATATCTTGGCATCTGCTGTAGAGCATGCCAGGGTCACTGTGGTAGTGCCGATGAACGGTGTCGTTCCCTCGATGGTAGGAGTGGCTACCGAAGCGGCTGTTCCCTCAACGATTGTCAACTCAGTGATGTAGGCGCGCTTTCCGGCAGTAGCGATGGTGATGGAATTCACCGTGGTGTTGCCATCCATCGTCACTGAGTATTCGCTCACCTCGCCGGTCAATTCGGAAAATTCAGTACCAGCCACTTTCAGCGTCTTCTCGGTATTCTTATACCACATTGCCTTGAACTTGATTGCTGTAGGCTTTGCTGGGGCAGCGAGGTTGAGGGTCATGTTTCCCGGCTTGGAACTTGTTCCGAGCTTAATTCCTCTGCCCTTGCGGGCGAGGTAGACATTAGAAACATCGGTAATGCTGGTAAGATTTTCGGAACCTGATTTCACGATTTCTTTCATCGTTGTAATTTTCGTCGACGAATCACTGGTTCCAGTGCCTTCATTGAAGACAATCACCTTGTCTGCCGACATTCCCATCACGAAGCATAACAGGAACGTCCAGATTAGTAAAAGTTTTTTGTTCATAGAATTAAGCGTTTGAATTAAATATGTTATACTGCTTTTGTAAAGAGATTAGTTTCCATCTTGTCTGAGCCGAAGCTTAGCTTATGCAAAGTTAATAAAAATCAAGATAGGTTGTTCCTTTTACATACGAAATCTTAGACGGGTATGTATAAAAAAAAACTTAGCCAACGCTTCACAGCGCCAGCCAAGCAACTAATTAATAGACATATTTATAAAAAGGAACGTTATCAAAATTCATGTAAGCAAGATAAAGTCCGCATTGTCATTACTGTAGATGTGACAAGTTGACGAGGGGACAGGCTGATTGAATATGTCAGAAAGCGTTGTTGACGTTTGTAGAAACGTTAAAACTATATATCTATCCGCTCGCCTACTTGTCCACTACAGAACATGATAAAAACTTTATCGCTGTAAAGATACCCAAAACCTCACAGCCCTTGCTTGTATATTTTACTGATATAACGGCCATTTTCTATTTTTAATGCATGGAAAAGTCTTAAAAGGTATTAAAATTAGTACATATTCTGAAAATCAACGTGATTTCTATGGCTTTCTTCTGAAAACAGCATGCAATCATTGTCGGCTGACGAGAATATTTTACCCCAATCGGTCATCAGACCGTCCAGTGTAATTATTTTATGACTTTTGTATGTAATAGCCATTGCAGTTTACAAAGCAAGCTGCATCACGGAAGAAAAACAAATAAGGTTGCAATTCTTATCCTTGCGATTCTCTCCTCTCGATTTAAATAATTACCTTTGCAGATGTCTAAACAAACGATATAAAGTCATGGAAATATCTGAACTGTACAGAATCTTCGAGCAACACCCCGTGGTGACCACCGACAGCCGCGACTGCCCGAAAGACTCCATCTTCTTCGCGCTCAAAGGAGCGTCGTTCAACGGAAACGCCTTCGCACAGAAGGCTATAGACGAAGGATGCGCCTTCGCCGTGGTAGACGAAAAGGAATTCGCCAAGGAGAATGACAAGAGATTCATACTCGTGGACAACTGTCTGAAGGCATTGCAGCAACTCGCCAACTACCACCGCCGGAAACTCGGAACAAAGATTATCGGCATCACCGGAACAAACGGAAAGACAACGACAAAGGAACTCGTGGCAACGGTATTGCAGAAGAAATACAATGTATTGTATACCCAGGGAAACTTCAACAACAACATCGGTGTGCCGAAGACGCTGCTGAGACTGAAACCGGAACACGAAATCGCCGTAGTGGAGATGGGAGCGAGTCATCCCGGCGACATAAAGGAGCTGGTGGACATCGTGGAACCTGACTGCGGAATAATAACCAACGTGGGAAAGGCTCACCTGCAGGGCTTCGGCTCGTTTGAGGGTGTGATAAAGACCAAGGGGGAACTATACGACTTCTTGAGGGAGCACGGCGGACCGGTGTTCATACACAACGAGAACGAACATCTCAGGGGTATCGCCGACGGACTGCAGCTCGTGAGATATGGCACCACTGCCGACGACCCGTCGCTGGCGGTATGCGGAGAGGTGGTGAGCTGTGCACCGCTGCTCAAATTCCGCTGGAGAAAGGCTGACGGAGAGTGGCATGAGGTGCAGACGCATCTTATTGGTGCATACAACGTGTTGAACATGCTTGCCGCGGCATGTATAGCAGACTTCTTCGGAGTGGATGAAGAGGATATCAGCACAGCACTGCGCGACTATGTGCCGACGAACAACAGATCGCAGCTGGAGGTGACGGATTCAAACAAACTGATAGTCGACACCTACAATGCCAACCCTACGAGCATGAAGGCGGCATTGGAGAATTTCAGACTCATGCAGGTGGACCACAAGATGGCTATCCTCGGCGACATGAGAGAACTGGGAGAGGTGAGCCACGAGGAGCATCAGAAGGTGGTGGACTTCCTGAAGGAGAACGGCATCGACAACGTATGGCTGGTGGGTGAGGAGTTCGGAAAGACGGACTGCAACTTCCGCAAGTTTCACGATGTGGAGGAGGTGAAGGCTGAGATTGCCGCCAACAAACCCGAAGGGTTCTACATCCTCATAAAGGGAAGCAACGGAATAAAACTCTTCCAGCTGCCTGCTCTGCTATAGAACTCTGAGCATTATTGATTCTTCGTTACGTAAAATCCATAATTTCGCAAAACACTATGTTACAGAACAATCCATTCCTGACAGAAGGCTATTTGTCGCCAGAATACTTTTGCGACAGAGTAGAAGAAACAGCCCTACTGACACGACATCTTACAAACGGATGCAACGTGGCACTCATCGCTCCACGACGTATGGGAAAGTCCGGACTGATCTACAACTGCTTCAACGAAGAAGAAATCAGAAACAACTACCATTGTATCTACATAGACATATATGAGACAAAGAACCTGAACGAATTCGTATATGTCATGGGCAAAGGTATATTGCGCGAACTGAAATCACAAGGACGCAAAGTGTGGGAATCATTTCTGAACATAATGCAATCTCTGAAATCAGCCATCACTTTTGACATCAACGGCAACCCGGAATGGAACGTCGGACTTGGCGACATCGCCAGCCCCGATATAACACTCGACGAGATATTCGAATATCTGAACCATGCCGACAAGCCATGTATTGTGGCAATCGACGAGTTTCAGACCATTGCGGGCTATCCGGAAAAAACCGTTGAAGCAGCATTACGCAAACGCATACAGAATTGCCACAACGCAAAATTCGTATTTTCTGGATCTAAACGACACATGATGGCATTGATGTTCGCATCCGAATCACGACCATTCTACAACAGTTCCAGCATTATGGGACTGGAACCTATAAATAAAGAAGCGTATTTTGATTTCGCCAACCATCATCTGTCAAAAACCAACAGATCCATATCCCACGAAGCTTTTGATTGGATTTACCAGTCGTTTGACGGAATAACGTGGTATATACAGTATATTCTGAATATGCTTTACACGCATGCCATATCAGAATCCACCATCACCACAGAGGATGCGAAAAGCGTTATGACAGCCATCTTGTCACACCATCGGTTCGTGTATGAATCGCTGCTGTTCCAACTTTCGCCTAAGCAGAAGCAGGTCTTGCTTGCCATCGCTAACGAAGAAAATGCCACCGGAGTCACTTCACAAGCTTTCCTACAGAAATACAAGCTTGGATCAAGCACGGTGCAGGGAGCCATAAAAGTTCTGACAGAACGCGATTTCATCTCATACGACAATGATTCGTATCAAGTAAGCGACAGATTCTTCAGAGAGTGGATATTAAAACGGTTCTGATTATCCCCAAACAGTCATCAGGCAACAGGTGCTGACTTTCATAACTATGACAAAATCAGAACTCGCCCTAATGACCTGTGAGGGTTAAGGCCTATGCCAAAAGCCAAGCTCGCCCTAATGACCAGTTGAGGGAGAGGGGCTTTATACTGGACTTATCCGGCAAATGAAGATAAACAAAAAAAACAGAGGATATGCCTCAGACTTGAAGTCTTCGGCATATCCTCTTATTCTTTCAATCCCTTCCCGCTGCAATCTCCGTTGTCAACAGGAGAGAGATGAGTCATGCTATGATTAGTCGAGCTGAGCGAGCTTGTTGTCGCTGCCGAGCACGTCGATGATCTTGTGCTTGTACATCTCCTCCATCAAGTCGCGAGCAGGACCGCAGTACTTACGTGGGTCGAACTCAGCTGGCTTCTCAGCCAATGTCTTGCGCACTGCAGCTGTGAAGGCGAGACGAGAGTCAGAGTCGATGTTGATCTTGCAGACAGCGCTCTTTGAAGCCTTGCGGAGCTGCTCCTCTGGGATACCAACGGCGTTAGGCAGCTTGCCACCGAACTTGTTGATGATGTCTACATACTGCTGTGGCACTGAAGAAGAGCCGTGGAGCACGATTGGGAAGCCAGGGAGCTTCTTCTCGATCTCGGCGAGCACGTCGAATGCCAATGGAGGAGGAACCAGGCGGCCAGTCTTCGGGTCGCGTGTGCACTGCTCGGGCTTGAACTTGTAAGCACCGTGGCTTGTGCCGATAGAGATGGCGAGGCTGTCGCAACCAGAGCGCTGTGAGAAGTCGATGACCTCCTCAGGCTTTGTGTAGTGGCTCTCCTCAGAAGCGACCTCGTCCTCAACGCCGGCGAGCACGCCGAGCTCAGCCTCGACAGTGACGTCATACTTGTGGGCGTACTCCACGCACTTGCGTGTGAGCTCGATGTTCTCCTCGTAAGGCTTGCTTGAACCGTCGATCATGACGCTTGAGAAGCCGAGGTCTACGC
>CAVBFA010000166.1:0-7347 GCA_963594595.1 Oscillibacter sp.
GAATGAATTCATTTCGTTCTCCACTCGATTTGCATTACCTTTGCAAAAAGATTAAAAAGAAAACAGAATATGAAAATAGGAATTATCGTCGCCATGGACAAGGAGTTCGTGCAGCTGAAGACTCTACTGAGCGACACCACGGTGGAAAG
Organism: Oscillibacter sp.; assembly: GCA_963594595.1. Taxonomy (GTDB): domain Bacteria; phylum Bacteroidota; class Bacteroidia; order Bacteroidales; family Bacteroidaceae; genus Prevotella. Next base: position 150 of record CAVBFA010000166.1, read on the forward strand.
GTTCCACCACAAAGACTTCGTGACCGGACGTATCGGAGACAAAGAGATAATACTGCAGAAATGCGGCATCGGAAAGGTGAACAGCACAATCGGAGCGGTGGAGATGATCGACCGCTACGCTCCCGACCTCGTGATTTCTACCGGCGTGGCTGGTGGTGCCGACGTGGAAATGAATGTCACCGACGTGGTGGTGGGCACGGAATATGTATACCACGACGCTTACTGTGGCGACGAATGCGAATACGGACAGATTATCGGCATGCCGGCAAAATTCCCGGCTCCCAAGGAGCTCGTGGAGAAAGCACTGGCGGCTGGCGGCGACACTCCGGTGCATGGCGGACTGATAGTGAGCGGAGAATGGTTCGTTGACAGCAAGGAGAAGATGAGGGGCATCATGGAGCACTTCCCGAATGCGAAGGCGGTGGACATGGAAAGCTGCTCGATAGCACAGACTTGCCATATATACCACGTGCCGTTCATCAGCTTCAGAATCATCAGCGACATACCGCTGAAAGACGACAAGGCTTCGCAGTATTTCGATTTCTGGGCGCGTCTCGCCGAGGGGTCGTTCAACGTGACGAAGCATTTCCTGGAGAGCATCTGACAAGACAAAAACTCCTGAGAATATCAGGAAGCCAAAGGACACGCCGCAACGCTGCGGTCCCTCTGGCGAAAGCTGAACTGAATATCCACAACAAAAATAAAAGTAAGAAAATATGAAGAAGATTCCAAGTTTCACCATCAATCACGAACTGCTGCTGCCTGGCATCTACGTGTCTCGCAAAGACGAGGTGGGCGGCGAAGTGGTAACGACATTCGACATCCGCATGAAGGCGCCTAACCGCGAACCGGCTCTACACGCCGGAGCACTACACACCATAGAGCACCTGGCTGCCACATACCTGCGCAACGACGAGGAATGGAAAGACCGCATCATATATTGGGGACCGATGGGATGTCTCACCGGAAACTACCTGCTCATTCGCGGCGACTATGAATCGAAGGATATCGTGGAACTGATGAAACGCACGTTCCAGTTTGTTGCCGAATTCGAAGGCGACATTCCTGGCGCTGCACCGAAGGACTGCGGCAACTGGCTGCTGCACGACCTGCCTATGGCGCGCTGGGAGTCGGAGAAATATCTCGAAACGCTACGCAACATAAAGGAAGAGAACCTGGTGTATCCGCAGAACTGAGAAAATCTGTGGGCATAGGGGGAAAGCAAGTCAAACCATAAAAAACAAACAAACATGAAAAATCTAATGTTCAGCATCCTGGCGGCTCTGTTCATATCGCCGCTGGGAGCATCAGCACAATCGGAGAACATAACACTGACCGTTCCCGACTTCAAGGGGTTCTTCATCGTCAACGGCGACATGGTGAACCTCAGACGTCTGCCTAACGTGAACAGCGGCAAACTGATGCAATGGTATTCCGACGGCGGAAGCTTCGACACGTATGCACAGATATTCTATGCCGACACCGAGGCTGCCAAATACCGCCCCAATGCCCGCACCGGAGCCTACACCGAACCATACCAGGCTTTCAACGACACATATCTGCCTCTGAACCCGGAGCAGACGGAGCCACAGAACGGATGGTATAACGTGATAGCCACGGCAACACACTTCCTGGACAGCCCTGGCAAGGCTAACAGCAAACCGGCATGGATAAAGGGCACACTGGGATACATTGCCGACGTGACGACAGACGGAAGGATCCGCAACATCAGCATCCCTATCAACCCCAACCTTGACGACCAGGGCGCCAAAGAATGCGGAAAACTGAGACGGGCGTCAACAGGAATGAGACGACAGAGCGGCGACTACAAAGACCTGGGAATGTTTTGCGACATCGACAACAACTGGGCCAGCATATGCTTCCCGATATTTGCCGGCAACTTCCTATATGTGGCTGGAATGCAAATGGAAATCAAAGTGGACGGAACGCAGCAGCAGCCTGTGTTCATAGAAACGAGGACGGTAAGAGAAAACGACATGCAATACCAGGAGGCGACCATCACCGTGAACAACCCGAACGGAATAGAACAGGCGATTGCAAACCATCTCATGACCTGTTCGGACGAGGAATTCTCAAAGATAACGAAATGGGTGTTCAAAAACGACAAGGTGCCTACAAACAACGTGTTCTTCATATCGTCTGACGGCAGGAAGCACATGATGTTCTATGACGCTGACGAACTGAGCGGCTTCGAGACAAAGACCTACACACTGGCTGAACTGAACAAGCAGTATGCCACCATGAGCGGCAGCCAGGCGAGCGGCAGCAACCCGACAACGGACAACAGTCAGGTATTCAAAGTCGCTGACGAACAGCCGGAGTTCGTTGGCGGACAAACAGCACTCTTCAACTATCTCAGCAACAACGTCGTTTATCCCCCTGTGGCAATCCAGAACAACATACAGGGAAGAGTGGTAGTGTCGTTCATAATAGAAAAAGACGGCAGCGTGAGCAACGTGAAATTGGAATACGGTGTAGACCCGCTTCTCGACGCCGAAGCCCTGAGAGTGGTGAAGACGATGCCAAGTTGGAATCCCGGCAAGATTAGCGGCAAACCTGTGAGAACGCAATTCGCACTGCCAATCACATTCAGACTCTAACAAGCTCCCCCTTTCATAGTATATCCCCAAATCAGTCATAAGGGCTGACACTTCACTAACGAAGTGTCAGCCCTTTGTTTTTATCCTAATGACCGATTTGGGGATTAATTACTCCACCCGCTTCATCTCTCTCCTCCACAGCAGGGTCTGGGCAACGCCTCTCATCGCCATATAGGCGAGGAAGGCTATCCAAAGGGCGTGGTTGGCGAGGGAGGAGCGCAGGGAATAATATACAATGAAGAACGTGGCTGCCGAGAAGAACATCGAGAGGAGCATGCCGCGGGTCTTGGTGCAGCCGATGAAGACTCCGTCCCAGATGAATGCCGCCATTCCCAAGAGCGGCACCAGCGATGCCCAGAATGAATATCCGTGGGCTGCTGCCACCACAGTATGGTCGTCGGTGAGGAGCGACAGGAACGCGTCGCCTCCTATTATATATAATAAGGTGAATATCACGGTCATCGCAGCTCCCCATCCGAAGAGGTTGCGCACAGACTGCTGCAGTCCCGACCAGTTGCCGGCACCGTAGTATTTGCCGCTTATCGCCTCGCCGGCATAGGCGAAACCGTCCATGAAATATGAGAATATCATATAGAACTGCATCAGCAGCGTGTTGACGGCAAGCACCGTCTCGCCCTGCCATGACCCGGCGGAGGTGAAAAAGAGCATCACGCTGATGAGACAGAGCGTGCGCAGGAAGATGTCGCGGTTTACTCCAAGGAAACCTTTCATCGAACGCCATGCGAAGAGGGCTTCTGACTGGAAATGCTTCCACAGTCTGCCATACGCCACTACCCACATCACCACCGCCATGAGGAATCCGGCATACTGAGCCACGAGGGTGCCGAGGGCTACGCCTTCCACCTTCATTCCCAATCCGAAGACGAGACCGAGACTCGCCACGATGTTGACCACATTCTGGGTTATCGCTATGACCATCGGCATCCGGGAGTTCTGCATCCCGATGAACCACCCCGTGAGACTATAGAGACAGAGCATTGCCGGGGCACCCCATATCAGTATGTCGAAATAAACTTCGGCAAACTCTCTCACCGCCGCAGAGGGCTGCATCACGCTGAGTGCCATCTGCCTCAACGGCACCTGCAGCAGTATCATCACCAACGCCACCGCCAGAGCCACTCCCGCCGACCTGACAAGCAGGCGCACTGCCTCGGTGAGGTTACGCTGTCCGAGAGCCTGTGATGTCATGCCGCTCGTTCCCATGCGGAGGAATCCGAACAGCCAATACATCACATTGAATATCATTCCGCCCACGGCGATGGCTCCAATGTATGCCGCCGAACCGAGATGGCCCACTATCGCCACGTCGATGAGTCCGAGCAGAGGCACGGTGATGTTGCTCACGATGGCTGGCAGGGCGATATGGAGTATCCGTCTGTTGAGGTCTGTCATTTTCTTTTTTCTTATTCTGTTGTTGGGATATGTGGAAACGTATGATGGATTATGAGAAATGAAAGGAATCCTGCGGTAATCGTCTGGCGACAATCAAAAAGAGGCGTGTCGGAAGCTCTCTTCAAACTCCTTCACGCCTCTGTATATTTGATGCAGCCTTGACCTGGATAGGTCATTAGGGGTATCAGCTGCGCTTTTCCTTTATGGGGAAACGCATTATTCCTTGTTGGAACGCTTGCGCTCCAAGTGGTCGAGCAGTATCTTGCGCATACGCATGCTCTTCGGAGTCACCTCCACAAGCTCGTCGCCCTTGATATATTCGAGAGCCTCTTCGAGAGAGAGCACCGTGCGTGGCACGATACGAGCCTTGTCGTCGGAACCGCTGGCACGCGTGTTGGTAAGCTGTTTTGCTTTGGTAACGTTCACTACGAGGTCGTTGTCGTGAACATGTTCGCCTACTACCTCTCCGCCGTATACTTCCTCACCCGGATCGATGAAGAACTTGCCGCGGTCTTGCAGCTTGTCGATAGAGTAAGCATATGCCGTGCCGGTCTCCATGGCTATCATACTGCCGTTTACACGACGTGTGATTTCGCCCTTGAACGGCTGGTATTCCTTATAGCGGTGTGCCATGATGGCTTCGCCCTGTGAGGCGGTGAGCACGTTGGTACGCAGACCGATGATACCGCGCGACGGGATGTCGAACTCGATGTCAACGCGGTCGCCGAGGTTCTGCATGGATGTCATCTCACCCTTGCGGCGTGTCACCATATCAATCATCTTGCTGGCAAATTCCTCAGGCACGTTGATGGTGAGTTCCTCGATAGGCTCGCATTTCACTCCGTCTATCTCCTTGTAGATTACCTGTGGCTGACCGACCTGCAGCTCGTAGCCCTCGCGGCGCATGGTCTCGATGAGCACCGAGAGATGCAACACTCCTCGTCCGCTGACAATCCACTTGTCGGTGGAATCCTCAAAAGGTGCCACTCTCAGGGCGAGGTTCTTCTCCAGCTCCTTCTTCAGTCTGTCGTTGATGTGACGGCTGGTGACAAACTTTCCTTCGCGGCCGAAGAACGGTGAGTCGTTGATGGTGAAGAGCATACTCATGGTTGGCTCGTCGATGGCGATTGGAGGCAGTGGCTCAGGATTCTCGAAGTCGCAGATGGTATCTCCGATCTCGAAGTTCTCCAGACCTACCACGGCGCAGATGTCACCGCTCTTCACCTCTTCCGTCTTGGTGTGTCCCATCCCCTCAAAGGTGTCGAGCTCCTTGATCTTGGTCTTCTCCATAGAACCGTCGCGGTGGGCGATGGTCACGTTCATTCCGTCTTTCAGCGAACCGCGATGCACGCGGCCCACGGCGATACGGCCTGTATAGCTTGAATAGTCGAGACTGGTGATGAGCATCTGTGGTGTTCCCTCGAGCATCTTCGGAGCCGGTATCACCTCAACGATCTTGTCGAGCAGATATTCGATATTGTCGGTTGGCTCCTTGTAGTCGGCGCTCATCCAGCCGTTCTTGGCACTTCCGTATACAACGGGGAAGTCGAGCTGGTCTTCTGTGGCATTGAGAGAGAACATCAGGTCGAACACCATCTCGTAAACCTCCTCCGGGCGACAGTTTGGCTTGTCCACCTTGTTTACCACCACGATTGGCTTGAGTCCTATCTGCAGGGCCTTCTGCAATACGAAACGTGTCTGTGGCATCGGTCCCTCGAAGGCATCGACGAGAAGCAGACATCCGTCTGCCATATTGAGCACACGCTCCACCTCACCACCGAAGTCGGAGTGTCCCGGAGTATCTATGATATTGATTTTTGTACCTTTCCAGTTAATTGAAACGTTCTTTGAGAGGATGGTAATACCACGCTCACGTTCCAAATCATTGTTATCCAACACTTGGCCGCTCAGGTCCTTTCCGTCACGGAAGAGGTTTCCGGCCAACATCATCTTGTCCACCAATGTAGTCTTACCATGGTCTACGTGGGCAATAATCGCAATGTTTCTGATATCTTGCATAATTTACCTTAATAATATGAGTGCAAAGGTAGTGTTTTTAATTTACATGACAAATAAGCGCATGCCATTTCTTTCATTTAGCAACAGATTATTAACACGCCGCGTGCAATAATCAGTGTATCGGGGCGTTTATATAAAAAAGGTAAAACAAAAAAAACAAGTTACTATGAGAAGAATAATTCTTACCGCCATATCATTGGTTATCGGCGTCGTGGCAACAATGGCCCAGCCAAAGGCAGGCACTTTCTCCATAATCCCAAGATTGGGTGTGGCTATTGCCAAGGTGACGGGCGACAAGGTGTACACCACTATCGCATCTGAATACGGCGATGCCACGAATTCGAACTACAAACCGGGACTGATGGCCGGAGTGGACTTCGAATACCAGTTCTGCGACATGCTGGCAGCATCCATAGGCGCATACTACAGCAGACAGGGAGAGAGATTCGACGACGTGAAGGAGGCACACGACATGTCGACCAAGCAATGGAACGAAGTGAGAGACTGGAAACAGCACCACGACTATGTGAACGTGCCGCTGATGGCAAGTGCATACGTGGCAAACAACCTTGCACTGAAAGTTGGCTTGCAGGTGGGATTCAACGTGGACGGAAAGATGGAATACACCGAGGCGAGCTTCGTGCGCGACCAAGCCGGCGTGGGTTCTACGGAGAGCGTGAAGAAGATAAAGGGCGACGTGAAGCTGAAGAAGGTGGACTTTTCCATTCCCGTGGGCATATCATACGAATACATGAACGTGATTCTCGACGCGCGCTACAATATCGGACTGACAAAGGTGTATGATAACATGGAGGGCAAGAACTCCGTGTTCACATTCAGTGCCGGATACAGATTCTCACTGTAAAAAACGACATGCGGCAAACGGCATAATCCGCAAGCCGTGGCGCAATGCGGACGTATCAACAACCTAAAATGCAAAAGAATATTAAATTATCAAGATATTCAAGGCATCTTACTTTGTAAACAAAATAATATTCTTACCTTTGCACCCGCTTTATGCAAATATAAATAACAATTTTAACAAAATCAAAACAATGTATTTAGATCAAGCTAAAAAACAAGAGATCTTTGGACAGTACGGAAAGTCTAACTCTGATACTGGTTCAGCTGAGAGCCAGATAGCA
>CAVBFA010000167.1:0-4333 GCA_963594595.1 Oscillibacter sp.
TTCAAATTCAATTCGTAACCTTCCTTATTCTTCCGAACCTCAACATTCCCCATTTGGGGTATAGGTTACGGATAGGTAACGTTCCTCTGTCTCATCTTGTCGTATTCCCGTCTTCGTCTGTCCTCGTCACTTTTAACCAAAATGAGGAAAGTAACTGATAACCAGTAAACTTTCCTCATTCTTCTCTCAAACACTTTTTATATGTACTTTCTATTCAAAAAACAATTATCTTTGAACACCTACTTATTGTTAATATATTTCATGAAAGAATTGTAATCACCCTTAAATAAGTTAATGTCTATACAGCCTGCATCATAACCTTCAAGAAAGCCCTTATCTGTTCTCTGCCATAACAATGCTTGAAGTTCAGTGGCGAATTTTCACATTTCCAAACTAAACCATAATGGGATTGATTTTAGTTTTTATTTATCCATGAGATTCTTTAGATACTTCACTCTTACGCCATAGTTGAAGCTTTGGGTGTTGTTCAAGCCAGCATAGTTGATGGCGACAAGCTGTCCTGCATGGTTTACCACAGGAGAACCGCTACTGCCAGGAAGAGAAGGTATAGAATACATGAGTCGGTCGTCAGTACGCTGACTTATAGAGCCACTGTTAAACTGCGACTTAACCCCTTCTTTTGTTAAGGCAAGTGTAGGCCCAAGGTTAAAACTTGTCATGAACACTTTCGAGTTTTTGTCATCACTTAGTTTGGCGGTAAGCTTGTCAGTAAACGAGTAGTCTTCTAATGGGTCGGATGTCGAAACCTCAAATACATGCTTGCCTACAGGCGTTAGCTTATCCTTGAGCTGTATTATGGCAAGATCATGGTCTGTGTCCGTTTTTGTAACTACACACGACACAAAGTCGTCAGTATTGGTAACGAACGTATTGTTATAGGCAATGCTCACTTTGTTATGATATTTAATCTCCGACTCGCTTGCCCTTATCTCATCAATACCGTAATAATATTGTGCATACTTGTCACGCTCTTCCTTAATAGCATCGCGGTAGTCGCGAATACGATAGAAAGTATCGTAGCTTACGTCAGGATCGGTGTTGGCAATGTTGTATGCCTGCTGTGCTTCGTTATATTTCTCGTCATACTCGTTATAGGCCATTGCCATGAGCCGTTTTAAAGCTTCCAGCACCTTGGCCACCGACTTGTTAACATCCTTGTCCTTTACCACATTAGACACCACATGAGCATTGGTAGCTATCTGCCCGTCATCTGAAATGAAAAATCCTGTGCCATAAGAAACAGAAGCCTTTACCGAGTCTTCATCCATGGCAATGCCATTTATGCCTTCTTTCTCGTCAAAACCGGAAAAGAAAATAGACTCTCCGTTGGACAGCACCACCTCATAATAGCTTTGGTTTTGCACAAGCACAACACCTGTGGCGTTCTCCGTCTCGATGTCCTTTTCTTTCACGTTGCCACACAAGGCCATTGCCAAGACGGCAATCACTGCTAAAAATAAATGTTTCATGTTAGCCTTACACTATGTATGTGTCGTGCGCAACCTCTTTGTTATTCTTGAATATGATGCCTACTGCACTTTTATTCTCGTTATCGGTATCAGCTTCTTTTCGTTTGGTTCACTTACTGTAAGCTCATAAGTATCCGTCTTTGCCTGTCCGTTGATGTCACGTTTTACTATCACATGACACGATCCGCCATTCACATTGTTCCGCTTCATTTTATAATAGACAACAGAGACGACATATTCGCCTTTTGGCGGATTTTCCCAATAAATATTCTCTGCCGACCCGTTGCCGCCAGCAGTATTGTCAACATCAAGCTGCCCTCCTGTGGCAGAGTCTTTCTTATTACGGTAAAATATCTCGGTACCATTGGGTTCTTTTACATGTAGGTCCAGATCGCCAGGAAAATCCCAAAGAAGAGTAATCTTTAGTTTTCCGTCATGGCCAATGGCTTCAGCATGCTCGACAGCGTTTTCTGCTGTTGTGCTGTCTTGTTGTTCCGGCTCCTGACGTGCAGGTGCTTCTCGTCCTGAGTTTGACATTGAACCACCTCTGTCACAACCTTTAAGGTTGCACAAAAGAACAAGAACGGCAAGAATGACATACACAGAAACGAGTATAGACTTTAAGTATCTCATAGCTATTCGTCGTTATTGGTGATTATTTTTTAATAAAACAATATATGCATACGGTGCAACACCACTATTGCAAGCTGCATGAAAAGGAACAGCGGCACAAGAATGCGAAACAGTTTTTTCTGCGATTTGTGTGGTAGCAGTATCATGCCGCACAATGCTCCAAACGCTCCTCCCAAGAAAGACAGCAACAACAGCACAAATTCCGGGATGCGCCATCTACCTGTTTCGGCAAAACATTTATCAAACGTATATGCTACATAGCATAAGAGGTTTGAAAAAAACAAAAATATAATATCTTCCATAATAATCTTATCTTTATGTTAGGGTTGAACTATTCCATCAGCCTGGGCCTATTATTTTCATCCTTCTTTCAGCGTGTCCGTTCATCGCATCAAACAAGCCCTTCAGGTCGTCATACCTCTCCATTGAATCTCGATTCCACTTATCATGACTGTTGTCTATAGTTTTATTGTACAGCAGGGAAGAAATATTTAAGGAACATGCCGAAGTCGTAATGTCCTTTTGGCGTTTCCTTCAACATTTTCTCAAACAAGTCAATCTGACGGTTAAGAAACATTATAGGGATGTCTTGGTTATAGCACGACTTATAATAAGAGGTGTTATGCATCTTGGAGATATAGACCTTGGCAAAGTCGGATGCAGCATCTTTCCAGGTTCTACCTTTCTCGTCATCTTGCGCATCCTGTATTACCTGACGCACCTCCATATAATAGTCTTTATAACTGCGAAGATAAACAGGTATTGCCTTGTACGCTTCCATAAGATCCTTAGTTTTTATCTTGTTCCACAGTTCCAAAGCCTCAGCCTCCCACTTAGCATTATATCTTTGCGTAAGGCGAATGTAGCAATAGGTAACAATGAATTCATCTATATTTCTTCTTTCTGTTTGCAGTTCAGCTTTCAAGGTTTCCGCTTCTTTTACAGCGTTTTCCTGTTTTGCATTTTCGTTCTTCGCATTTTCTTCAAGACGGGCAGCCTCAGCCAACTTGCTGTCTATAAGAGCTTCCTTGTCCTTATAAGTCTTCAACTCAGCCTGCACAGCTTCGAGCTGAGCAGTTAGTCCTTCCACAGTAGGCTTTTTTTCTTTCTCCTTGGCTTGCTTTCCTTCCTTTTTTTCTTTACCTTTTTTGTCTTTCTCCTTTTTGTTATCTTTCTTTTTGTCCGCTTTATCTTGCTTTATCTGGTCTGTCTCAACAGTTTCTGCACTAACCGCTACAGGATCTACAGTTTCTTCGCTTTGAGCAAAGCAATTCAATGACAAAAGTAGGAATATGTAAATCAAGTTGTGTTTCATTGTTCCGATGTAAAATAATAATAATGAGCCTCCTTTACCGCAGCTGAACGGCGACTCGACAAGTTTTTCGTGTTATGATGATTAGTATAAAATGGGGTCTTATTTTTATAAGCCTCAATCTCGCTATACACCTCATTGGCAAAGTTAGAATATGAGTTCTCATCATATTTAGACCAACTGCTATAAGACTCAACATCGTCTACCAACCGTTCCAAATGATTGAAATGACTGTTTTCTATTTGTGTACCGACAGTATTTAACTTACCCACAAGCGACAAGCAGTTGCTAAGAGGTGCTGTTTGGGCATAGGTTTTGGCTTGTTGGATAACCGTTTGGGCATTATTTATACCATTGTATCTGTAACGCTTATCAGCAAACTTCTTGGCAATAAAATAAAGATCTACATTTTTTGAGATACGGTTTATCGAATCTACAACGTTACCTTCAAGAACAGGCTTATTACCATCACTCAAACGTAAAGCCTTCAATTCTATAACCCGCTTCTTCATTTTACGAAGCTCATCCTCGTTCCACTCTGTCAAGCCAAACATTCTATTGCTGTTTTTTAAGAATAGAGGTATGTAAGAGCTTACAAACTTGTCAAGCAACGCATCCCTGTCAGCCGAAGAAATTAGCTGCTCTTTAAGCTGGTAAGACAGCGCGTCTGTTATTGTGGAATACAACGAATCGAGCTGTTGCGCTGTAATGTTACCTTTCACCTTACCTATATCCTCTTTCAGCTCCTTGCTATACTGGTTGCTAAAGCTAAGCTCGTCTGGTGGAGAAGCAATAGTCTTTACATAAAAGACTATCGCTCCTATCGCCATGAGCATCGCTACTAACAAAAAAGTTATTTTTGATGCCTTATTCATGTTGTATAAATTTTATCCCTGTC
>CAVBFA010000167.1:4343-5936 GCA_963594595.1 Oscillibacter sp.
GTTTTTCCCTTATCGGTTTTTACCTTATCGAGTTTTACCTTATTGGTTTTTTCCGTATCGGGTTTTTTCGTATCGGGTTTTTTCGTATCGGGTTTTTCCGTATCGGTAAATTTTGGTATTTCTCTATCCCGATCTATCCAATTAATATAGTTTGTAAAGTTAATTATTATGTCATTGGCATTGTTATACTGAGGATTATGCTCCCCTGTCTTAGGGTTCCAACCATTACTAATGTTCTTTTTGGCCGTTTCAACCAATGTAGCATATTTTGTCGATGTACTCAGCTGGCTATAAGAATCTATTACAGTAGAAAGTCTGAACTCATTCATGGCATCAAACAAGCCCTTCAAGTCGTCATATCTCTCCATTGAATCTCTATTCCATTTTTTATTATTGTCAAGATATCGGATTGCTGCTTCCAACGAATAATTGTCGACTTCCACAGGCGCAGTTACAACACTATCTTTATTAGCGACTTCTGGCGATGTGGCTGTATTATCTGTCATACCTGAATAGAACAGAGTAAAGAAAACGATGGAAGCCAATACGACACCTATACCAAAACCGATCATTATAAGTTTCAGCAAATAAAAAGAGTTGAGAACAAGCATCTTCTCCTTCGACCTCATTGAGAACGGATCTGTGTCCACGACATAACCACAGAACGGTGCCTTTTCATTTAAATCGCCTTTCTTCGAGTCGATAGCCAATTCTACCACTTCCTTGTTACTAAGCTGAATTTTATATTTGTAACGTTCTGTTTTCTTCTCCAAATGGATAGGATATTTCCCTTCAACATGAAGGATATTTGCTTTTTCTTCTTTAAAAGGCTCGTATTTTGAAGTGCTTTTCGAAGATTTATCTTTAATCTCTTCAACCACGATTGTACAATTTTCGCACTCATTCTCTGTCAACGTTACGCCTTCCTCCTTTATCAGCTTACCTTCGATGTAGATGTTCAACTCATTTAAAGAGATAGTCTCTGCATTGCCATCAGGGTTGTTTTTGGCATCGTCCACCAGAAAGAAATCCTTAGAAATGCGCTTGGACCATGTGCATTTTTTTGTACTTACAAATGAGCAGCATTTCTTGTCCTCGTCGGCCTTTATTTGGCATGATACGTTATTGAATCCCTTTCGCTTAGCAATGATATCAATCAGTTGACCCTTGTATGCAGGAAACTCCCTATCATCAGTCAACGGCTCGTCGCCAAGAAACAACTCGGGCACAAGTCCAAACTTTTTCTCTATATCATCGGAATATGGGCGAGAAACCATTATACGCTCCTCCATAGTACGATCGGTAAGGTCATCGATAACAGCACCCTCACGAACCTTTATTCCAGACTGTCTGTCAATAAGAAATATAACCTTATAGTCGCTATAGTATTGCTGAAAACGTTTCTCTCCGATAATATCAGCAAGCTGATCCTCTGTGTCGTAATATCTTACAGCATATTCTTCCTTACCGTTGACATTGGTTACAGGAATGGCATTGGCGTCTGGCTTATAAGTGAATTCAGTAGCGAACAATTTCTCAAGAACCTCTGTTTGTGTCTCGTCTTTAGCCTTCCTCTCTAAGTCTAAAATATCC
>CAVBFA010000167.1:5946-7344 GCA_963594595.1 Oscillibacter sp.
TTGCCCATACATAATAAGTTCCATCCTGACCAAAAGTCATGAATTTTATATACTTATCTTGTGGAATAACCCAAGACTGAAGCCATTCACGTATATCTACGATACCTTTTTTGCACGTTTCGTAATCCTTGCCTGTTTCGTCATCCTTGCCTGAAACCCAAGGCTCACCTGCACCTGTCCCTATCAAGTTGATTGCGAATCTTATTTTTCTTTCCATTTTTTAACCTTTTAAAAATTTAAACTTTGCCTTGAAACCAGTTGCTGTAGCAAAAGAGCGATTAAGCAACTTTCTCACTACATTATTTGCAGCAACAGGGTCGAACTTACAGAAATCCTGGAAGCATACTGTCCCTACAGAAAAAGGAACTATATCCACCACACCATTGTTTATCTCGTTCGTCTCACATATGGTCTTCAAAGCGCCATAAAATCCTCCATAATTTTCTCTAATATATCTTCCCAATTCTCGTTTAAGTTCTTCCCCCTTAAGACCTGTTTTGTCCACTTTCGTCATCAATAGATAAATAGCATCGGTGTCTGTTTCAAAAACATTGTAATTGCGTATATAGTTAAGTGCCGCATCAAGATAGATGCTTTGAGGCAACCCTTCATACTCACGGTTCTCTGCTCCATACTCCAAGACAAAGAAATGAATTTTTCTGTTTTTAGTACGGTTGTCATGAAGCAGTTTTGTTATGGTATCGAGAGCGTTCTCTTCATCGTTTCTTAAAGTTTCACCAGCATTTTGTTTGAACATACACCGCACAAGCTCACCTGCAAGGTCTATGCAAGTAATGGGATGCACCTTGCTATTTTCATCTACCAGACTAAAAGCCATTTCATATGTGGAACAGGTTGGCGTACCAGGTGGCAAAACAGAAATTCTGTTCTTGCGAAAAAGGCTACTAAGACGTGTCATATAGCCATAACCCTGACAATTTACGTCTGGATGCATACTCTTCGCAACCTCTCCACTGTTTGCTGCACTTAGTATTGCACCCAAAGCACAGCTTTTACCAGATGACGGAATACCCCAAAAATACACCTCTGTTGATTCCATATTAATCATGTCGATGGGGTCTGGTTTATCGAAATGTGCAGATGCATTATTACCGAACAATTTTTCTATAAAATCATTATCTACACCCAAGCGCGGAAGGTCATCATAATCAAGAATCTCCTTTTCATACAGATTTCTTATCACCCAAGCATCAAGCAGGTTAATGTCTTTATGTAATTCGGCCAACAACTCTTCTGCTGTAACAATTCCCCTTATTTTTACAAACTGTTCAATAACGTCAAGAATTTTAGCATCAACGTCATCAACAATTTGTCCTTCATACTCACGGTTTTTGAATGTAGGAATCTCTTTTATTTTATTTACAAGAATTCTTATAC
>CAVBFA010000168.1:0-7329 GCA_963594595.1 Oscillibacter sp.
AGGACAATTCAAATTGTCTTATAAGACATTTCAAATTGTCCTATAAGACAATTTTAGCGGGATTAGAGGCTTGTGGTTGTAAATCCACTTCTGCGTTTCGTCATCCACTTCAAACTCGGCCTTGCCATTTGCCGATGGGCAAGTCGCTCCTTCCCACTCTCGACAGCCTCATAGTGTGGGGAAACGAGAATATGAACAGCTTTATCAAGCAATAGTATTCTCTGTCAGCATCTTTACCTCTCGTACAGTTCTATCGGCAGTCCGTCGGGGTCGCTGAAGAACACAAACTGCTTGCCGGTATATTCGTCCGTGCGTATGGGCTCATGCTTTACGCCCTTGCTGTCGAGTTCGCCGACAACTGCCGCAAGGTTGTCCACCTCGAAAGCAAGGTGACGCAGACCGGCTGCTTCGGGATAGGAAGGACGAGCAGGCGGATTGGGAAAGGAGAACAGCTCCACTACGTATGCATCGCCCATCCAGCAGTCCGCCTTCCATGAGTCGCGTTCCTTGCGATAATGTTCGCTCACAATCTTCAGGCCCAGCACTTCTGTATAGAACTGCTTCGACAGCTCATAGTCAGAGCATATCACGGCTACATGATGTATCTTGTTAAGTTTCATAGTCTCTATCTTTCTGCTTGTTCGCGATTTTGTACTTGCGATTCTGTCTCTTGTTGTTTTGCCTTTGCAGCCATCCTACGCGACTTTTCCTTGGCGAAAGCCTGCATATCCACAGCTACGTCATCCTCGTCCACGATTTCCACGCCGGTCATGGTCTCTATGACGTCTTCCATTGTGACCACGCCACGCAGACAGCCGTATTCGTCAAGGATGATGGAGATGTGCTCGCGCTTTTCCAGCATCTTCTCCCATATCTGATATACCGAATCGTCCTCGTTGAATGAAAGTATCGGGCGCATGAGGTCGGAGAGCCTGGTCTCGAATTTGTCCTCCGACAACTCCTTCAGCACCATGTCCTTCAGCACATAGCCGATGATGTAATCCTTGCTCTTGTCGTATATCGGAATACGCGAGAAGTTCCATGTCTGTTGCTCGTAAAACTCCTTTGTGGTAAGGTTCACGTTAGCTGTCTCAACCACAACGGATGGAGTCATCACCTCGCGTGCCTTAACGGCGGCCAGACGGATGCAGCTCTTGATGATTTTGCTTTCCGACTCGCGGAAGATGCCCTCCGTAGTGCCCACGTCAACCATTGCCGACACCTCTTCGCGACTCACAGAAGCCTGATGATTCCTTGGGGTGAACACCTTTGTGATTAGTTCAGAGAGCAGAACCAGCGGATAGGTGATAAAGATGAACGTGCGGATGACCTTGGTGGAAGGCATGGCGAGCGAACGCCAATACGACGCTCCGATGGTCTTGGGGATGATTTCGGAAAGCACAAGAATCAGCAGCGTCAGAATGGCTGATATCAATCCGAAGTATTCTTCGCCGAAGATCTTTATCGACTCCGCTCCTACGCCTGCCGAACCGATGGTGTGTGCAATGGTGTTGAGCGAAAGGATGGCACCTACGGGTCGATCTATATTGTTCTTGTACCGTTTCATCAGGGTGGCAGTCTTGTTGCCTTCGGTCTCCTTCATCGAGATAAACGACATTGGAGTGGATAGAAGTACCGCCTCAAGGACGGAACATAAAAAGGATAGTGACAGAGCACCTAAAAAATAAAATATGATTAAGCCCATTAAATATTTGATTCGTTAATAATAAGTTGTCTGCTACGGGGTAGGCAACTTACTACAAACGAAAGGCATTATGGTGTATGTATAACCTATGTGTCATTTACAATACAAAGATATCTGTTTTGTGTGCATTTGGCAGTTTTTGATATCAATTATTAGTAATCTTTAACCAAATGCCGCGGAAATGGTGTTTCGTTAGTATCTGCCTTTTATCCCATCACCACATCAAGCACCATCATCAGCACAAAGCCTATGGCGAAACCGATGGGGCTGAGGTTGCTGTGTTGGCCGCTTGATGCTTCGTTATTCAGCTAAGCGCCATCCTTGGCCACGAAGAAATGCGAAGCCCCTGCGGCAGGGGTGGTTACTTCTTCTTCGGCTGGCGGTTGAGGCGATAGACGAGGCGGAACATGGCGTAGCGTGGTATCACATTGGTGTAGTACTCCCACATGCTGCGGCTGTTCATGCCCGCGTTCACGTTTGAGAGGTTGCCCAGGATGTCCCAGGCATCGACCATGAGGGTGAGCTGGTTTCTCCAGAGCGACTTCGAGAGGCGCGCGTTCCATACCAGGTCGTCGCGGTTCATCGAGGCCGTCTCGTAGCCGCGGCGGGTGAACATGGTGAGATCGGAGGAGAGCTGCAGGTGCCACGGGAGGTCAACCACGGCATGGAGGCCGTAGCGCACGTTCCACGTGTTGGGCGACGCATAGCCCTCGAGAGTGGAAGCCTGGTGGTTGTAGGTGGTGGCACCGGTCAGGCCGAGGTTGACAGACTTGTAGCGGTAGTTGAGGCGGAGCGTCTCGCTCGTGAGCGTGGCCCGCGTGGTGGTGCGGACGGGGTGTTCCTGCTCGCGGCTGCTGACATAGTCAACCGTGTGGTAGAAGCTCACCGACGATGCCGTGGTGAACATCAACCGGTGCTTGTGGTCGAGGGGCAGCGTGAAGTTGAGGTTCATCCAGGCATTCCAATTGCCATCGACGTTGACCGTCTGCGTGGTGGTGACACCCGTCTGGCGGTTGTAGGTGTAGCTGGCGGCCAAGGCATTGTGCGTGATGTGCCACCCCACATTGCCGTAGAGCTGGCGCTCCTTGCGCTGCAACCATTGATCGGCGCGGTAGTTGAAGGACACGTTGCCGTCGAGCTTGCGCTTGAGGTCGGGATTGCCCACCGTGATGTGCAAGGGGTCTGCCGTGTCGGTGCGGCGGAGCAAGCTCGTGACGGAGGGAGCCGACGTGATGAGGGAGAGGTCGAAGTCCAGCCGGTGGCGGAGCGAGGGCGTGCCGCGCTTCAGCTGGAAGTAGAACTGCGGAAGCCAGTAGCCGGGGGTGAGATGCTGCGGGTCGTTGGCGGAGCGGTAGTCGAAGCGGTTCGTTTCGTAAACGAAGTCGGGGCGCACCGTCACGTTCCACGACGAGAGGGTGCGGAAGTTCTCGTCCTTCACATATTTGTTCCACTGCCAGTCGAGGGTCAGCTTATGGCGCCAGTTGTTGAGGGTGGACTCGTTGGAGTTGTCGGCATCGAGGGCCTGCAGCAGGCTCTCCATCTGCGAGGGCAGCCAGCCGAGTTCCTGGCCTTCGGATTCCGGCAGGAACTCCAGACGGTAGAGCGAGTGGTTGCCCACGGAGCGCTTGAACTGCAGGGTGTAGCTGGGGTTCAGATAGATGTCGCGCGTCCAGTGCCAGAAGTATTTGAGGCGGGCCTGCACGGTGGTGTTCTGCTGGTGGAAGTAGTTGTAGCGGTTGCGAAAATCGGCCTGCATCGCCTCCTGTTCGAGGTGGTTGTAAATGAAATGGTTGAACTCACCCGACTTGGAGAGGACGTACTGCACATGGCCGTCGATGGAGAAGCCGTCTCGTGATTGGGGAATCTTGATGAACGTCCAGTAGGAGGCACCCACGTCGCGTCCGTCGGAGTTGCCACGGGCCTGCTGTCCGTTGCGCCGGATGAGGTTGCGCACGGTGGTCGTCCATTCGGGCGAGAAGAGGCTGTCGAGCACTTCGGCATAGTTGTCCAAGGGTTTCACGCTGAAGGTGCCGTTGCGGTAGTTGGAGTGGTAGTCATTGTGCGAATAGCTGAACCAGGGGGAGAGGCTGGCACTGTTGTGGGTGGTCTGGTTCGTATATTTCCAATTGTGTCTGGTGGAAAGGTTGAGGCTCGACGTCTGCTGCCTGCTGGACACGGCGTTGTACACGTCGCCGCTGGAAAGGAAATCTGTGGAAGTGCCTCCCCACGGGTTGTCGGTGTCGGTGTAGGAGGCATTCACATCGCCTTCCAGCTGGAAACGGTTGCGCTTGTCGTAGATGCTGTAGTCCAATCCGCCCCGCTTCGTGGCCGTCAGTCCTCCCGAAGGGTCGAAGTCGCCCCATCCGCCGTTGCCGTCGGGTTTGCGGCGATCGTTCACATTGTTGAGGTTGCCGTACACGCTTAGGCGCGACTGAGGGGTGAAACGCAGGGCGAAAAGGCGTCCCAGATAGCGTTTCTCCGTGCCGTATCCCCACTCCGTGTTGCCAATCCATCCGATGGAGTATTGGCGCTTGAGCTTGATGTCCATCACAAACTGGCCTTCATCCACCTTGTGGCCCAGAAGCTTGCTGGTTTCACTCTCCTGATTGTACACCTCCACACGGTGCACCATGTAAGCGGGCAGGTTGTCGAGCAGCACGGTGTTGTCGTTCTTGAAGAAGTTACGCCCGTTGAGCAGGAGGCTTTCCACCTTCTTTCCGTTGACGAGTATCTGCCCATCGGGTTTGAGTTCTGCCCCGGGCAACTGGCTGATGAGCCCGTCAAGCATTGAGCCTTCCTGAAGCTGGAAGGCATCGGCATTGTAAACAATGGTGTCACCCTTGCTGTAGAACTTGATTTTGGTGGCCGTCACCTTGACTTCGCCCAGTTGGTAGGCCTCATCGGATGCGGTGGTGCGGCGAAGAGAAATTTCCTTCGAGGACTCCGTAAATTTCTTTTTCCAGAAAAGCGTGACAGGAACATATTTCGTGGCATAGCCTGCGGCAGAAACGCGGAGAAGGAAACGGGGTTCTTTCTGTAACGGAACTGAAAACGTCGCGACCATTTGGCGTACGCCACTACCTTGGTCTCGTTTTTCACGGCAAACGGCTGACGATACCACAGTGCTGTCTAACTGCAACAGGTCAACCTTGACATTGCGGTCTAAGGACAAAGCTTGCCCGGTGAAAGCATCTTTTACGTCCACCCACAAGTGATGATCCGTATTCTTTTGAGCAAAACCGGGCAAGGCCAAAAAACAACCTATGAGTAGTAAGATTCTTTGGATATTCTTCATGTGAGGTTGAAATAAGTAGGTTTTCAAAATTATTTTATGGGTAGTTCTAAAAACAAAGATGTCTGTTTTGTACGTATTCCGCGGTTTTTGGTGTCAATCGTTAGTGATCTTTAACTAAATGCTGCGGAAATGGTGTTTTGTTAGTATCTGTCTTTTATCCCATCACCACATCAAGCACCATCATCAGCACAAAGCCTATGGCGAAACCTATGGTGCTGAGGTTGCTGTGTTGGCCGCTTGATGCTTCGGGTATGAGTTCTTCCACTACCACGTAGAACATGGCGCCTGCTGCAAAGGCGAGCATGTAGGGTAGTGCCGGCGTAAGAAATGAGGCGAGCAGCAATACGGCTATGGCTCCGATTGGCTCTACTATTCCGCTAAGCGAGCCCAGCACGAATGATTTCCATCTGCTGTTGCCTGCTGCACGCATGGGCATGGAGATTATGGCACCTTCGGGGATGTTCTGTATGGCTATGCCTAATGATACGGAAATGGCTGCGGCCAAGGAGATGCTTGAGACGTGGTTTTCGGCTCCGGCAAACACTACGCCTACGGCCATTCCTTCAGGCAGGTTGTGGATAGTGACGGCAAGGGCAAGCATGGCTGTCTTTGACAAGTGGGACTTGATGCCCTCGGGCTTGTCAGTGCCGATGTGGAGATGGGGTGTGAGTTCGTCAATCAACAGCAGGAAACCGATGCCCAACAGAAAGCCTACGGCAGCAGGCACTACCGACCATGCACCGCTATCTGCCCTCATCTCCATAGCGGGAATGAGCAATGACCACACGGACGCTGCCACCATTACGCCTGAGGCAAAGCCCAACAACGACTTCTGCAGTCGCATGGACATTTCGTCTTTCATAAAGAATACGAAAGCCGAACCAAGCATCGTCCCTAATAGCGGAATCAGAAGTCCTATGATTATTGTCATCATTTCCGTCATAATCTGTTCTCTTTAGCAATGATGCAAAGGTATGATAAAATTTTTTGCTGGGCAATACCTAAAAGTGGGGTTTGTAAACTCTGAAGCGTCAAAAAGGTTGTCTGTTGTGATAGAGAACTTCCAACGCTTAGCCTTGTAGCCAATGGCAAGGTCAAGAAAGTGGGTTGTAAGACATGATGAAGGGTCTATACGCCCACCTCTCATCGTGGCATATAGACTCTTGCTTTTTTTTCTACTAACCTTCCAACACCCATTTCCATGCTGGTCTTATTTCTATCTTGAGTCCATCACGCACAATCTCTCCTTCATCCTCGTAGGTGATTATCATGGCTCGCTTCAGAGGATACAAACCATGCAAGGCTACTAATGCTTTCACTTCCCGCTCTATGGTTTCTCCGTCGCTCATCTGATAGCTCGCCTGTACAGCCAGTCCCTCATCAGGCACATAGAAATCCACCTCTATGTTTTTATTGTAATAGTATAAGCCCTTGCCGTATTTCTTATACAATGTAATTGCGCAAAGATTCTCCAGCAAAGAGGTATTCGGATTGCTGATGAAGAGATGCAGCAGCCCATTATCTACAAAATAATGTTTTTTAGTTGTTTCTTTCTCTACGAACTTGGAAACAAAATTGTCAATAGAAATCAACAAACATGATTCTTGCAGATAGCGAACATATTCCATTACCGTTGATGGACTACATGAAGTGCCGGTTGCTTTTATCAGGTTACTCAAACGGTTCAAGGAGCATGGCTGTTTCACGCTTTCTGCCAATCTTCTTACACAAAGGCGTAAGGCATCCTCGTTCTTTACCTTGTGACGAACCACCAGGTCATTAAAGAAAATACGATTATACAAGCTGTTTAGCCATACTCTCTTTTCTTGAAAATGTACAAGCTCAGGGAATCCACCCCAGTCGAAATAGGTTCGGAAATGGCGCTGCAGTTCATTTGCTTTTCGTCCGTATTGCCAATTCTTTGAAAGCAACACTCCTACAGCTTTCAGATATTCAGAAAAGCTATATGGAAATACGCTGATATCCAGATACCTTCCTCCCAATACGGTCTCTATGTCGCGACTCAGCATTTTGGCATTGCTGCCAGTGATATAGACACGATATTTTTGGTTGGCTAGACGGCGTGCAAAGTTCGCCCACCCTTCAACATTCTGTATCTCATCAAAGAAGAAGATGGGTTGGCCTTCATACATGCTATGATAGGCTTGCAATATGAAATCTAAGTCTGTTACCGACATT
The DNA here is from genome assembly GCA_963594595.1 of Oscillibacter sp. GTDB lineage: Bacteria > Bacteroidota > Bacteroidia > Bacteroidales > Bacteroidaceae > Prevotella. Next base: position 7,200 of record CAVBFA010000168.1, read on the forward strand.
CCTTGCAAACGTTCATCGTCAAAGTTGATATACACGATATCTTCTATATCAACTCCATTTGCCAGCAATTGCTGTATTCTCTGGTATAGCAAATAGGATTTTCCTGCTTGTCTTACTCCTACAAACACAT
>CAVBFA010000169.1:0-7323 GCA_963594595.1 Oscillibacter sp.
TCCACGGCCTTCGGCGTGGACAAATCAAAGAAAAAAACACGGATATCACGGACTTAGCACGGATTGGTCTTTCACGGATTTTTTCTTTGATATTGTTTTGCCAATGTGTCTTGGATTCCGTTTGGATTTTACAGGATTTGGAGCACCATGGTGCTCGCTGCTTACAGACGAGTTCGTTACTCCGGCTTATGATAACCGATGACAATCAGACTGCCAAGGGTATCTGTCCCTCCCCTACGGGGGAGGCTAGGTGGGGGCTGATGCCATTTAGCCGGAGTAACCTGTCCCTTCCCTTGGGGAAGGCTAGGATGGGTTTGAGGTTAGGATGGGTTTGAGGTTATGATGGGTATACCGCCACAGTCTTCGCCTCCACCCTACCCTTTGCGAGCCTCGTCTCCACCACATCACCGGGAGAGAGCAGGCTGCTGTCGGTCACCGCCCTGCCGTTGAGGGTCGTTATCGAATATCCGCGACTGAGCTGCTGCTGGGGGTCGAGGGCGGCAAGGCGCTGACTCATCATCTCCATCCTGTGGCGCTCCGCCATCATGTGGCGGTCTACTGCCGGCCGGATTCGTCCTTCAGCCATCTGCAGCCTCACGCTCTGCCGCTCCACTGCCGCAGTGGCTGCCGTGGCGAGGCGCGAGGAGAGGGTGTCGAGACGTGATGTCTGCCGTGTGGTGACGAGCGAGAGGTATGTGGGTATGAGGTGCGTGATGCGGTCGAGCCGCTGCCCCTCGCGCTGCATCAGCAGCCGGGTGTTGTCGTGGATGCGGCGTGCCGCCGTGTCGATGCGGTCGGCAACGGCTTTCAGGTTGTCGATGAGCAGTGCGGCGGCTGCCGTCGGCGTCTTCACCCTGGTGTGTGCCACCATGTCGGCAACGGTCTCGTCGCGGTCGTGCCCGATTCCGGTTATCACAGGCAGGGGGAAGTTGGCGATATTCTCCGCGAGCATCAGCGAGTCGAAGCCCGAGAGGTCGCTTGTGGCTCCTCCGCCACGGATTATCACCACGCAGTCGAACTGGTCTGCCCTGCCGTAGATATCGTTGAGGGCAGCCACTACGCTCTGCTCCACTCCCTCGCCCTGCATCGTGGCGGTGAAGAGTTCTATGGTGAAGGCGAAGCCATATCCGTTGTTTGTGAGCTGCTGGCAGAAGTCGCCGAGTCCTGCCGCCGTCTGGCTCGACACCACGGCGATGCGCTGGGCGAAGAGCGGCAGCGGGAGCTGCTTGTTGAGGTCGAACACCCCTTCTTCCTTCAGCCGCCTCACTATCTCCTGTCGGCGGCGCGCCATGTCGCCGAGGGTGTAGGTGGGGTCGATGTCGGTCACTATCCATGAGAACCCGTAGGCTTCATGAAACTGCGGATACACCTTCATCAGCACCTTCATGCCTGCCCTGGGCTGTGCTCCCGTCACGGTCATAAACTTTGGCAGGATCCTGCTCCACGTGGTGCGCCAGCATTTTGCCGATGCCTTCGCCACGGGGGTGTTGTGGAGGTCGTCTTTCTCCACGAGTTCCATATAGCAGTGGCCGTTCACCTGGCGTGCCTCGCTCAGCTCGGCTTCCACCCAGTATTCATCAGAGAGGGTCTGCTCGATGGTCAGCCTCACGAGGTTGTTGAGTTCAAAGAGTGTGTAGTGCATATCCTTGGTCTTGTTTTCTCTGCTGCAAAGTTATCATTATTATCGTAGCCGTGCAAGTTTTTGTTGTTGACAAAAGGATTCTTGTTGGAAGAGGGAGTCTTGATGGCAGATGGTTTTTTGTTTGAAAGACGGAATCTTGTTGCCAGATGGATGTTCTCGACAAACAAAGAATAAAAGAATGATGCGGACTGCCGTCACCTTTATTGCTATAGGCGTCAGTCAATCCGCATCAATTGATTATCAGTGATTATCCTTTTCTATACCGTGAATCACGTCATCTGCATCCGTATGGTTTCTTACCGAATCCGGCTCTGCTGTGATGCTTTCGTCCATACGATATGAAACCGCAATCCACGCATTGGAAGGTCTGGCGCACGAGCCATATATTGCCCAACCGCTTCTCGTTGGCACCGACATTAGTCTCCACCAGTTTTTCAAGCTTCGTGTCGTCGCCATCCACCGGGTCGGCAAAGAGGCGGAAGCCCACAATGTCGTATCCCTGGCTCATATCCGCCCAGCGGCGACCGTCGTTCAGATGGACATTGGTGCCGTCGCTGTAGTTGTGGCCTGCCACGGCATGGCTGAATCGCCTGGTACCGTCTTTGTAGTCGGTGGTGATGGTGTCCGAACAGAGTTCAGACACGTTGCCAAGCATATCGTAGAGCCCCAGGTCGTCGGCTTTCTTCTTCGCCACTTCGTGAAGCTCCCGGTTTTCGCCTCCTATCCATCCTTCTGCATTGCCACGCTGACAGGAGGTGTTTTTCCATTCTTCTACGGTTGGCAAACGGAATTTCAGCGGCACTCCCTCTTTGGCTGCCATCACATTGAGATTCGATATGAAGTCTTCCACTTCTTCTGCCGTGACATTGGTCACGGGGTATTGGCTGCCGTTGTGCCATCCGTGGTTGGTTGACGGGCATACCACATTCCACAACTGGCGAGTGGTCTCCGTTTCTGCCACATACACGGCGGTGGTGTCTTCATCGAAGGTTACGAGGTGCATCTTGAGCGGCACACCCTCGAATCTCACCACCCATGGCGATGCCACCTGACACAGAGGATCGTGGGGCAAGTTCCTGTGCTGACAATTCTTTGAGCGGAGCGTCTCTTTCTGCATTCCGCACAGGCGGCATTTGTAGATGTCTACGAATTCTGCCTTGTGATAATACTTTGCCGTTGGGTGTGCACCGAGGTTTTCTGTCCTTACAAACACAAAATCGTGTTTACAGGGTTCCCGCTTTTCTTCGTCTTCCGTATTATTGGGTTCCGGATCCGGTTCTGGCTTCGGCGGATGTTCGTCGTCGTAACATTCCACCGTGCGCTCCACACTGTCTTCCACCAGTCGCCGTCCGCATTTGCGGCATACTCTCACGCGGTTGAGCTTCACGAGACAGAGGCCGTCGGCAATCTTGATGCGCGATATCTCCTCTTCGCAGATGTCCTCCTCGTCATGAGTACAGGCGTTATTGACAAACACCTGCGGCTCGCGTTTCCAGTATACATAGCTGGTGCCGTTGAGCAGGAGCTTGTCGTTGGAGTCGTAGAGCTCGGCATACATATATATGATGTCTTCCTTCTGGTCGTCGGGATTGGAATAGTCGGAGTCAGCGAAATTATAGATATAGCTGGGCACGAATACATGGAATGGTCCCGACCCTGTACGCTTCCTCGTTATCATGTTCACCCGGCGTGAGTGTTGCAGCTCTTCCTTCACCACATCGGCGTTGCCTACGGGCTCCTGGTATGTGATGTTGTTGCCGTTGCGGTCGAACTTGTCGGTGTATTCATAAAACCAGCATGGATGGCGCTTCTGCAGGTCGTGCCAGAAACTGAACTTCAGCTTGTGACCGTTGCCGGGAAGCAGTGCTCCACAGTTGACGTACTCCACGGATATCAGCTGCCCCTGGTCGCCTTCATGGAAGTCTTCTTCGGGGTATTTGCTGAGCAGCTGACTGATGCTGTTGGCGGTGGCGCCCGACGGGTCATCGTAATACAGATCGTCTACAATCAGTCCCTCCTTGCCGCTGATATGGATATCCGGGCGCTGGCCTTTGGCGACAGTGCGTTTGCCGGTTTTCTGCTTATTGCCCTTGAGATTCAACTTGTCGGCGAGGTTCTGCACCTCGCCCACCACGCCTGCAGCCACCACAGCGGCCTTGAGGTTTCTCGTGCCCCATCCCTTCTTGCCTTTCTGGGCATGACAGGGTGTCAGAGCCAGAAGCCACACAAGGAGCAGAAACGAGACGAAGCGGCTGCATGCCGGTCTACCGATTAGATGAATGTGCGATACCATTTGCTGCTGAAGTTATAAGAGGTGAGATAGAAATTCTTTATCTCGTTGCGGTCTATCACATCCTTGAAGAGCACATAGACCATCGGTTCGGTGAGTTTTGTGAGGTCGAGGGCTTCATACAACATTCCGCCTCCGTCATCGGGGAAATCATATGAAGTTTTGAACTTGAAGTCTTCGCTGGCCTTCATATAATACACCTTGCTGCCTGTATAAGGCCATTCCTCGGAGATTTCCGACTCCACGTTCCATTTGTTCACACCCTCCGTCCATTCGTAGAAATTGAAGTTGATACAGTATTTGAACACGAGCACGTTGTCTACCAGCTTACCCAGACGGAGTGTAATCGCACCGTCATATTCCTGGGTCTGGCATACCCACAGTCCGCAGTTGCCTTTCACCTTGCCTATACGCCAGCTCATTGCCTGGCCTTCCCATCCGGCTGAACCATCGGGCTCGTTGGTGGTCACCCACACGTATGGAGTGTTCTGATATCGTTCGGGCGAGAATGGCTGGGGAGTGACGACGGTTAGCACAGACTTGCTGACATACACGTTCTTGCCTTCCACATTGGCTGATACCCATGCGGCATTGTCGCCCAGATCGTTTACGAGATAGCAGTTGGGCAGCCAGTGGTAATACTCGTTGTTGCGGAATTTCACTTTCGCTGCCTTGGCATTCGGTTGCGAACGCATGTTGCAGTTGTTGCCCTTGGCTCTATAGAGGGTCTTTGGGGCGTCGAAGTTGAGATTTGAAAGAATCTGCTGAAGACCTTGCGCTCCAGAAGAAAGACTCATCGCGATGAGTACGACGAGAAGAGAGAATCTTGTTCTTTTCATAAATAGTATCGTTTTAAAGAATTAGTTTTCATTTTATTTGCCACACCTCTGTCCGCATAGCTTCGCTTCTGTGTTTGCCAGTGTGGATATGGTGTTTATAGGCATCAGTACGCATAGTCGCCCTCTTCGGCAAATGGTCTGTTATGATGCCTGTTCTTGCTTGCGTCGGCAAATGTAATGAAAAAATCTAAACAATCCTAAAAATTACTTGATTATTTGTTTACGAATATATTAAATATGGTCATCACTCTATTTTTCCTACACCGACACGAAAGGGAGTGCCCGGCACTCGCAAATCCACTTAAATCCCAAAATAAATCCAATACCCATTAGCCAAATGAAAAAATCAGTGAAAAAGCCAAATCCGTGTCCTCAGTGCAATCCGTGTTTAAATTTTTGTCCATCGCCGAAGGCTGATGGACACCATTGCTCACAGATATATTCATTCCGTGTTGCTCACTGATATATTTATTCCGTATTTCTCATGGATGTATTCATTCCGTGTTCTCATTGTGTCCCCATCCTGCAGCGTGGACACTAATCAAAAAAAGAAACACGGATACCACAGACTTGACACGGATTGGTCTTTCACGGATTTCTTTTTTTGATTTAATTTTGGTCAATGATGTTTGAATTTGGGTTGGATTTATTTGGATTTGCGAGTGTTGACACATCACTTTCCTGGCGGTATCAGATGACAAATATGCAGGCATATTCTTGTCTGTAATCCTCAGACAAATCTTGCGGGCATCTGAATCCAACCTCCAAGGCTTTCACTTCGGGGGATATGTAATATTTGTCTTTCGTTGAAACCTTTTCCTTGAATTTCTCCAGAAAAGAATTCAATCCTGTAACAACAGCTTCTGAAACACTGATATTATTCAATTTAGCATATCTTGCTATGCTGTCATAGGTATTGTTGTCTATTGTAATTGTATTCATATCTGTTTCCTCCTCTATTAACACCGCAAATCTACGACTTTAAATCCAAATAACAAAATGTTTATTGATAAATCAGCAATCAGTGCTACAACCCGACACACCCAAAAGGAATCCATCCGCCAACTGACTTCATCTGGAGAAATCCGGCACGCCATATCCATACACGTTGTCGGGATGGCTGAAGTTGTCGCCGAGACTGCGCACGAGGTCTATTATCTGCAGCGCCGTCATCTCGCGGTGCTCCTGCCACAGACATGCCGTGAGACCTGCCACGATGGGACAGGAGAAGGAGGTTCCCATCACCGATGTCAGCGTGCCGCGCTCTGAGAGAATCTTCGTCGGACTGCCCTGCGCCATCACGTCGGGCTTCACCCTGCCGTCGGCAGAGGGTCCCACGCTGCTGAACGAGGCGTTGCGGCGCTCCGGGGTGACGGCTCCCACACACAGCATATCACGGGCGTCGGCAGGGAAACCGATCTTCTTCCATGGGTCCTGACCGTTGTTGCCGGCACTGTTCACCAGCACCATGCCGCGGCTCGCCACCGTCGACGCCATACGCGAGATGAGCGCCGTCCTGCCGTCCTGCTGCCAGTAGGAGTAATAGTTGGTGAAGGGCTTGTCGTAGATGTTGAAACCGAGCGAACAGCTTATCACGTCGACTCCCACACTGTCGGCAAACTCGGCTGCCGCAGCCCAGTAGTCCTCCTCCACAGGCTGCTCCGACTGCTGGTCTTCGCAGCGCAGCAGCCAATAGGCGGCATCGGGGGCGGCTCCCACATACACCCCCGGCTTGTTTATTGCCAGGATGGAGAGCACGTTGGCGCCATGCTCCATCTCGGCGAAGATGCTTCGCGACTGCGGCACCACAAAGTCGGCATAGCCCACGAGATTTATATCGCGGAACGCCGGAATGAGGTCGGCATTCAGAAAACCGGCATCCAGCACTGCAATCGTCATTCCCTGTCCGCGGAAACCCCTCTCATGGAGCTTCACTCCGCCCACCATCTCCAGCTGCTGCTGCGCCACTCCGTGGGAGGCGTGTATCGAGGTGTCGCGCTGCTCTATCTCGGTGTGGTATCTGGGGCGCGGCGGTGTAGGCACGATGGAATCCGGCGACACCCACACCATCCGTACATCGCTGACGAAGGGCAGATGGGAGAGGCGCCCGGTGGCGTCGCCGTCCTTCGTGCGCACCACAATGGTGTTGCTCCAGCGGCTGCGGCTCACCACCTTCATCCCTGCCAGCTTCTCCACCTCGTCAACATACTGCTGCGCCACGGGCACATCTATCGTATCCACGCTGATTCCCTGTCGGCGGCGTCTCTCCAGTGCCTTTGCCGAGAGGAACAACAGTGGATTGCTCATCATGTGAATCGATGGCCGCTTGTCGGTGAGCGTGAGTCTATACATATAATGCTTGCCTCCGGGATATGGTATTTTCGCCGAACCGTTGGTGCGTGCCTCTGCCGTAAGCATCGTCGTGAGCAGGAGCCACACGAGGGTAATTATCATGGGTAGGAGTTTATCGTTTCGCATAGTGCGTCTGTATATATATAATATGGTGTGTCTGTATATAAAATTATCGGGATGCAAAAGTAAACAAAAAAGCT
>CAVBFA010000170.1:0-7299 GCA_963594595.1 Oscillibacter sp.
CTGATAGGTTTTGTTGCCGGCCTTGTCGTGCTGGCAGCCGTCGTATCGGCAGGCATCGTGCTCATCATCCTCAAACAGCGGAAAGGACTGCACAGCAAGAAGATCGCACCGGGTGTGTACGTCTAGATCTGACGAAAGAGAAACCATCACGGCAATGTGCATGGCTATATTGATTGTTGAACGCGGGCGGGTTTGTCTTGAGGCAAGGCGAACCTGCCCCTATTTTTAATTACACGTATATCGAAATGACCCTATACATTATCACAACCTTTATCGCATTGTGCATCGGCATGGCCGTATCAGTCTATGCGTTCGGCACGGGCGGCAAGCGCAAGCGAATCTTTCAGGACATCTATTTTTCGGCGGAAGAGACGGACGGTGTGGGCGTGCTGTACACCAAGACCGGCGAATACTCCGCCGTATTAAAAATAGAGAATCCAGTGCAAAAGTATTCGGCGGATATCGACTGTTACTACGAGTTCACGCACCTGTTCACCGCCCTTGCGCAGACATTGGGCGAAGGGTATGCCATCCACAAGCAGGATATTTTCGTCAGGAAACGCTTTGCGAATAAAACGGACGACGGACGGGAATTTCTCTCGGCGTCATACTTCCGTTATTTCGGTGGCCGCCCATACACAGACAGCCTTTGCTACCTGACCATCACGCAGGAGGCTAAGAAAAGCCGTCTTTTCTCGTTCGACAACAAGAAATGGCGCGACTTCCTCGTGAAAATCCGCAAAGTACACGACCAATTGTGTGATAGCGGTGTGCAGGCCAGATTCCTGAACAAAGCCGAAGCAAGCGAGTATGTGGATCGCTACTTCGCCATGAATTTCAACGACCGCACCGTCTCGATGACAAACTTCAAGGCAGACGATGAGACCGTCTCTATGGGCGACAAGCGTTGCAAAGTGTACAGCCTCGTGGATGTGGATTGTGCCGCACTGCCGTCGTTGATCCGTCCCTACACAAATATCGAGGTAAACAATACCGAAATGCCGGTGGATTTGGTGTCGGTGGTAGATAGCATACCAAATGCAGAGACTGTGGTCTATAACCAAATCATCTTCCTGCCCAACCAAAAGCGGGAGTTGTCGCTGCTCGACAAGAAAAAGAACCGTCACGCGAGCATTCCCAACCCGAACAACCAGATGGCCGTCGAGGACATCAAGCGGGTTCAGGAGGTCATTGCCCGTGAGAGCAAGCAGCTTGTGTACAGTCATTTCAGCATGGTGGTGGCAGTACCGGCCGATGCCGACCTGCAAAAGTGTACGAACCACCTTGAAAACGCATTCGGGCGCATGGGTATCCACATCAGCAAACGAGCCTACAATCAATTAGAGCTGTTCGTGGGCGGATTTCCCGGCAACTGTTACTCCCTTAGTGAGGAGTATGACCGCTTCCTAACGCTTGGCGACGCGGCGACATGCCTGATGTACAAGGAACGCATCCAGCACAGCGAGAAAACACCGCTGAAAGTGTACTATACCGACCGTCAAGGCGTGCCGGTAGCGATTGACATCACGGGAAAAGAGGGAAAGAACAAACTGACGGACAATTCCAATTTTTTCTGTCTGGGGCCTTCGGGAAGCGGCAAGAGCTTCCACATGAACTCGGTCGTGCGCCAGCTCCATGAACAGAACACCGATGTCGTTATGGTAGATACCGGTAACTCTTATGAAGGTCTATGTGAGTATCTGGGTGGTAAGTATATATCATATACAGAGGAAAAGCCTATCACGATGAATCCGTTCCGCATCAACCGGGAGGAGATGAACGTAGAGAAAACGGGTTTTCTGAAAAATCTTGTGCTGCTCATCTGGAAAGGGACGCAGGGAACGATTACCAAGACGGAAGACCGCCTGATAGAGCACGTCATCACGGAATATTACGATGCCTACTTCAACGGGTTCGAGGGTTTCACGCCCCAGCAACGGGAGGACTTGCGCAAAAGCCTTGTCATCGACGACCGCAATCGCGGCGAGCAAAAGGGCGAAAGCGAGCAGGAACGTGCCGCACGCATCGAGGACATCATAAACAAGATAGAAAGCAGGCGCATGAAACTGAAAGTAAAAGAGCTTTCGTTCAATTCCTTCTATGAATACTCCGTGCAACGCATACCCGACATCTGCGATGAAAACCGCATTACGGGCATCGACATATCGACCTACCGCTACATGATGAAAGACTTTTACCGGGGTGGCAACCACGACAAGACGCTGAACGAGAACATGGACAGTTCGCTGTTCGATGAGACCTTTATCGTCTTTGAAATCGACAGTATAAAAGATGATCCTCTCCTTTTCCCTCTTGTTACGCTGATTATCATGGATGTATTCCTACAGAAAATGCGTATCAAGAAGGGTCGAAAGGTCTTGGTCATCGAAGAGGCGTGGAAAGCCATCGCCAGTCCGCTCATGGCGGAGTACATCAAGTTCATGTACAAGACAGCACGTAAATTCTGGGCAAGTGTCGGCGTGGTGACGCAGGAGATACAGGACATTATCGGCAGCGAAATCGTGAAAGAGACCATCATCAACAACTCGGACGTGGTGATGCTGCTCGACCAGAGCAAGTTCCGTGAAAGGTTCGACACCATCAAGGCGATCCTTGGCTTGACCGATGTGGATTGCAAGAAGATTTTTACCATAAACCGCCTTGAGAACAAGGATGGACGCAGTTTTTTCCGGAAAGTCTTCATCCGTCGCGGCACGACCAGCGGAGTGTACGGTGTGGAAGAACCGCACGAGTGCTATATGACCTACACGACGGAACGAGCCGAGAAAGAGGCTCTGAAACTTTACAAGAAAGAGCTTCGGTGCAGCCATCAGGAAGCTATCGAGGCGTATTGCCGCGATTGGGAAGCCAGTGGCATCGGCAAGTCGCTGCCGTTCGCCCAAAAAGTTAACGAGGCCGGACATGTGCTCAATCTCCGTTCCGTGCGTGAATCCCAATAAATACGGTTGATATGAAACGACTACTCCTGATTCTGACAATCGTCTCGGTCTCACTCTGCCAGAGTGTACATGCACAGTATTACAGTGTGAACTACGACACACGCACCGTTGCGGCAATGGTAGCCGCTTTCGGTACGGAAGCCGTTGCTGAAGGATACTATCGGGAGCAGGTCGATGACATCCTGAAGCACTACACGGCGGCAGAGGTTGCCGCAGCCGGAATATTCGCCTCCAAGTTCTTGGAGCATAAAGCCCTGACCGACCTCGGTATATGGAACAGCCGCACGGAAAACTATTATTACCGGCGCATCTACCGGATGGTCGTGGAGAAAATCATGCCCAAGATATGGGTCGTAGCGAAACAGATGCTTCACTCGCCGCAGACGGCTATCTATTGGGGCAGCTACCTGATGAAGATCTGCGACGATACCAAAAGCCTGTGTATGCAGTTCGAGAGTGTGGTGACTAACAGCACGCTGACCTTCTCGGACATCGCGTTCCTCGAAATCAATCCGGAGATTGCCCCCTTGCTGAAACTGTCGGAAGCCGGTAACATCGACTGGCAGCGGATCATGGACGACCTTGCCCGTGTACCAAATCGTTTTACACGCGAGAACCTGCAAAACGACCTTGACAACCTTTACAACATGGGGGTCGGTCTTGCGACTGCCGGCATCGCCAACATCGGCGACGCGCTATTGCCCCAAAGTGCCTTCCACGAACTGATGAACGGCAAACTCGGAGCTATCGTCACCCTGTATGACCACTACGGTGGTTTGCTTGAGCAGGCGGAGAACGGCATCGGAGCCATGTTGCTCGATAAAATCGGAGGCACGGATAATGTTGCCGGACTGTTCGGCTTCGGGAACTATGACCTTGCCGGATGGATGAGCGACTACCTGAGTGAGGCCACAGGAAGCTATTACACACAGCGGTGGTATATCGCCCGGTGCGACCAAGGAAGCGTATCGCTGTGCGACTACTATCCTCCGACGGATGACAACAGCATCCTGAACGGAAGCGCATGGGTACGTTTCAACACGAGCGATCCGAATTTCTATCCCAATGCCTCGCAACGGGAACAGGTGCTCGCCAACTCGGAAAACCATGCCGGTTGGTCGAGAAACCGCGTGCAGCAGTTGAATAACCAGAACGACGGGTTCAGCTACAGCATCAACTACTGGATGAGTGCCTATATCATCAGCAAGAAAAACAAGCAGACCAAGAAAGCATACGCATACGAAATCCATGTGAGCAAGAGCTGGAACAAGGAAGAGGTCGTCTATGAGGATGTCTTCGATTCCTACTCTATGGACTTGAACACGTTTCGGGCGCAACTGAACGTGCGGCTTGCGGAGTTCAACGAGAATGAGGACGGCTATACTTATTATATATCCTCCGGTGCGCGGAACTATTATCAGGCGACGGACGCCGCCAAACTGAAAGGATGCGAGAGCGTGACCATCAGCGTGACCTGTTCCGACGGAGTGACGCTCGGACAAGGCTCCACCCAGTACAAATGCCGCAAGTGCGGCAGCTCACTGAACGCCCACACCAAGGAGTGCGCCATGCAGACTTCGGTCACGGAAAATAACCTTGACCTTTCGGAGTTGGATGCGATGTTGAGCGAGGCGAATGCCAAAGTCGCCGCACTTGAAGCACAAATCAGGGCTTTGGAAGACGAGAACGCCATACTGTTGAAAAAAATCAGTACGGCAAGCATCGAGGATGCGGCGGTCTATCGCCAGCAATACAATGCGAACAAGACACGGATAGACGGCTTGAAAGGTGAACTGGCGGAATGGAAGAAAAAACAATCCGATTACACCCAGGCAAAATCGGAAGCCGCAGACGACAATAGCGTGGCGACGGATGATTATTACCGTATCCCGGCCATCATGCAGGACTGCAAGGCGGCATACAACCTCACGTGGCAGGACGGCGGAGCATGGAACGGTTACTCGTATGTACGCAAGGCGACGATGCCGAATATAAACGGCATCATCACGTTCAGGGCAACGGTCTCGATAGCCCGTAACCCGAAATATTTTCTGGGTATCAAGATACACCGTGCCATCATACAGATACGGTGGGAGCTGACCTCGGAATATTCAGACACGCACGTCGCTGACGTACTGACCTTAGACCCGAATCTGTCCGATGCGGAAAAAAGCAAAATAGTGAACGACCGCATCGCGGAGATTGCCCGTGAACACCCCTCGTGCAAGATAACGACAGAATATGCCCGTACCACACCTGCGGAGGAGACACCGACCGGGGATGTATATCATCTGCTGTGGTCGAGCGACCGCCTCGAAATAGCAAGGGAGGTGGATTCGCGTATCACGAAGATATACGCTGACCTTGTGTCCTTGGAGAAAATGATGCACTACAAACGGAGCATCCTCGATGTGATGAAAGATGTACTGCCCGGTCTGGATTTGGATGCCGGACGCCGGCTGACGCTTGTGGAAGAGTGCCATGACCGCTGGGTGGAGAACGCACGGACACTCCGGAACGGGGTGGAAAGAAAGGAGGATCGGCAATGAGACGGAATCTGATTATAACCTTCATGCTGTTTGTCCTGCTGCCCGGTATCGCCAAAGCGCAGTGGACTTTCGATGTGGTTTCCGTCGAAGCCTACATCAATGACCATAAGAAGCAACGCAGCCTGCTGCTTGCACGCAGCACTTTGGAATACAGCAACAAACTGTTGCACGAGTACAGCCGGAAGGAAGTCGGGAATTATAAGGAGCTGAACGTAGATCTCGACCGGTACACCCGTGCGTTCGATGTCATCGACGTGATGTACCAGTCGTTACGCACGGTGCTGAATGTAAAGAACACTTATACGGCAGTCAGCGACCGCATTGGCGACTACAAGGATTTGCTGGATGACTTCAATGCGAAAATCCTGAAACGAGGGCACATCGAATCCGCCGACACGCTGATTCTCGCCATCAACGCAAGGGGGCTGCGAGCGATTGCCGCCGAGGGCGAACAGCTATACAGGTCAGTGAGTGACCTCGTGCTTTACGCCACAGGTGCGGCAGCCTGTTCGACCAGTGACCTGCTGAAGGTGCTGGAGGCGATCAACCGCTCGTTGGACAACATCGAGCGGCATCTGAACCGGGCGTATATCGAGACATGGCGGTACATACAGGTTCGTATCGGCTACTGGAAAGCAAAAGTATATCGCTCACGCACCAAGCAGGAGATTCTTGACGATGCCTTCGGGCGGTGGCGCGGAGCCGGAAGATTGGAACATTAACGATAAAAGGGAAAAATATGAACAGAAGATTTTTACTCATGGCGGTTGCTGTTGTTGCAACGTCGGCCGCACACGCGCAGTATGTAACGTACAACCACGATTCGTCAAAGCAGAATCAGGTCACGGTCATGGAAACGGGTACGGGGGCACTGTCGCCCGACCTCTATTATTCCGTGCTTCACAACAAATACAAAAAGTCGGCGGCAGCCAAGAACAAACTCTCGTTCCGCACGCTCGCAGGTATCAATCTATACAATCAGACGGATGAAGCGGAAGCCATCGACTCCGCTTTGGTCAAGCGTGCTAAAATCGAGGCGTTGAATGTCGCCGACCGGCAAGTGGATATCGCATGGCTCGCCGAGGGCAGTAAAGTCAATGGAGAGATGGAACGGTTCAAACGCAACATCGACCGCATCCTCCTGTCCGGCGGTACTCCGTCAGACAAAGAGCGGTGGACGGAATACTACCATGTATATCAGTGCGCCATCGACGCTACGAAAGATGCCTATATGCCCAATGCGCAACGCAAGAAGGAGTATCTGCGCATCTATGGGGATGTGGCGAGACAGAATGAAACGCTCGTGTTGTTCCTTGCCAGACGGCAGAATGCCGGTGTGACAAGTGCGCTGCTGAACGCAACGGACAACCGCACCCTGCATAAGGGCGGCATTGTCCGCAATGCCATGAGCCGGTGGCAGGAATCGCAACTTGCGGTGCGAGGTGCGCAGTCGGGCGACAATGGGAACAGCGGAGGTGACAGCGACGGGGATGAAACGGTAAACAGAGGAAAATAAAAATACAGGCTATGGCAAACGGAGATATACTTTCGGATTTCGGCATCAACCTGTTGGAAGAGGAAATAGATGATGTCATTTTTCAGACCAATGAGTTCCTGACGGATGCGACCTTTACCGGCGCACAGGGGCCTTTCTGGTGGTTGCCGTTACCAATTCTCCGAAATATGACTTTAATCGTTGTAAATCAGTCACTTGCAGATTCTTGTCTCGTGATACAAAATCAGCGAGGGACAAAAACGGGACAAAACCACGGAAAAATAAAGTCAAGAAC
>CAVBFA010000171.1:0-7170 GCA_963594595.1 Oscillibacter sp.
ATACACAGCACCCTGCTGTCCGTTGGCACCGTCTGCCCATACATACTGTCCGTCGAAATGCAGCATCATCTCCGACGCATTGCCATTCGTAACGGTCTGGATGCCGTTTACAAGATCCTTGAACTTGATTGATTTCACGTCGCCGTAGTTGAGCTGCAGCGTTGTGCCATCCTGGCTCAGCACGTTGAAGCCGTTCTCGCCGAACGTGATCTTTTTCAGATTTGCCAATCCGACCGTATTGTCGGCTTTTCCCTCTACGCCATAGAAGACGAGAGACTCCACATTGTCGGCGAATGCCGATGCGGAGGCCAACACAGCCAGGGCAATCAAAAATGATTTCTGTTTCTTCATAATATAATTAAAAAATATTTTTCGCAAATGTATGAATTTCTTTTTAAAAGCCAAAGAGTTTGGCAAATTATTAACATTTAAGATGCATAAAAAAAGACAAGGCTGATATATATACATATATTATGCCTTGCCTTATTAATAATTTATGATATAATTGACTGCCTTTTTAATAAAGTGTCAATCTATCAAGCTTATGCTTATCAATTCGCCATTACAGTGTAACCTTGAATGTTTTGGCAGCTCCGCCTACATTGACCTTCAGCATATAAACGCCCTTTGACAGACCTGCGACATTGATTGACGAGGCCTTGCTTGCTGCAGCCACCTGAGTACCAGCGAGGTTGAAGAGCTGGACCTCATCGCAAGCTGTTGCGAAGCAGAATTCGTTGCCAGCACGTGTGATAGCAAACTCATCGCCAACGAGTGAGAAGATACCTGTTTCGCCAAGACCCTCGTAAGAAACGCTCACTACAGGCATAAAGTCAGAACCATACACCTCTGTCAATGCAGCATCCTTACTTGTGCCGTTGCAATAAGCGGTGTGTGGAGTCTCTGTACCAATCTCCTGATACAAGAGCCAATCTGGATGTTCTTCAGGTCCCATCACTGTGCTGCCGAGCGGACATTCAAAGTCCATACATACGTTGCCACCCTTATATTCAAATGGTGTAGTGAAGTTGATAATCAATTCTTTTCTGTCGCCGACACCTGAGAATGACACTTCGCCGTCGAATACTGTTGTGAAGCCATCCTCCTCGAAGTATGCCCGTGTAGCATCATCGTTGAGCACATGGCTACGTGATGTCTCCTTGAAAGAAATCTTGGTTGGGAAAGTAAACTTAGAAGCACGCTTTCCGTTGTAGAGCAGGCGCATACCTGTGAGCTTCACTCCCTTCTTCTGCATCTGCTTAGCGAGGAAGATAGTCTGGCATCTTGAATATGGATCCTGAAGGAAGAACGGATAGCGCCAGCCCACGTTGTTGTCAACGTTGAGGTTGAGCCATCTTGTTGCATTCTCTGGCTTAACAGTTACTTCGATTGGATCAGCGATAGTGTTGTCTGCAGGATATGTATCTGATGCGAGTTCTACTCTTGCTGAGATGTTAATCTTGCCTTCTGCGCTTGGGAACCACTCTACAGGCACCTCAACAGTCTGGTTTGGTGCCACGGCAATACCCTTGCTCTCGCCCAACACTACGTGTGTATCGGCATTGAGAATCACGACCTTATAGTCGTTTACATTAGCCGAACCCTCGTTTCTCACATCCACAGTGAATGTCTGTGGCACGTTGCAGTTCACCTCATTTGAACCTGTTAGCAGCTGTGCGCTAAGGTCTGATGTACTATATTCGCGAATAGAAATATCCTTCAGATAGATGAAGCTACGATCAGCGTCGCTATATGCCTGGAATCCGATGCGAGCAGAACCGCTCTCTTCTGGTTGGAAGTTTTCCTGTCCGTGGAAGTATGTACCAGATGCAGTATGGAATTCGTCATGGTCATAGATGAGCTGCTGATTGCCAGAGTTGAGAGGCTCCTGACAGAGCATCACTTTCATCTTCTCCCACAGTGGCACTCTGTTTGCATCTACCCAGTTGATTGTCCAATATGTATAACGAACCTGATATGTCTTGCTCTTGTCGAATGTGAGTGCTGGTGTATAAAGCCAGTCGTCAGCAACGTTCTCTGTACGTCCGTAGGTGGTTGTATTGGTATTCTCATCGAAATACCATGTTCCGCCGTCATTGTTATTATCAACAACGAGCCATCTATCAAACTCCTTTTGTGTCTGGAGTGATGATGTGAATGGAATATTGCCTTGAGGACCGAAGCTCAATGTGCTTGAAGTAGCAGAAGAGCCCTTACCCTTATTGTTCTCAGCTGTCACAACATAGGTATATCCCTTAGACTCAGCCACAGCATCGGTAATGTTTGTTGCTGTTGTGCCTTCTACAATAGTCACGTTGTCTGGCATTCTAACAACGCTATACTTCAATGAAGAAGCATCGAAATATCCGCCCTGCTGTCCTGTAGTCGGAGCCTCCCAAGAGATTGTGGCATTGGCACCGATTGCCGAAACGGTGACATTCTGTGGTTCGCCCGGAAGGTCCTCGCCCACGAAAGCAGCATACTCTTTGTATACTCCGTCGCCTGAAGCGTTGAACGGCACCACCTTATATATATAGTATCCGTCAGCAGATGGTGTGTCTGTCCATGTGACAGCCTTGTTCTGTGATGTCTCTGATATGGTCTGCACCAGTTCGCCGTTGCGGTACACCTTCACGCCTGAGAGGTCAGCGAGGGTGCCGTTGCGGTAGTTCAGGTTTGGTGTAGTGAAAGAGAGCGAAGCGCCGAGAGCGCCATTGGCGTCGGCGGCAACGGTGAAGTTGCGTGGATAAGACGGTGTTGCGTCTGGCACATACTGATAAGGTATTGCCATGGCGAGGAGCTGCAGGTCGTTACTCAGAGAGGTCTTGCTCTTTGCCTCACCGGTCTCTGCATCGATTTCCACGAAAGATGCACCGCCGTCTTCTGTCTGTGCCAACCACCACAGACGGTGTGTGGTCTTGTCAAACTCCATAGACTGGCTGTAGTCGCCCATTCTCACTCCCGTGTCCACACCGGTGTTTGTCATGGTGCAGGTCTTGGCGGCAGCGTTGATGCTCGAGATTTCAATCTTGTTGAGCATACTTCCTCTGGCGGTCATGCTCATGGCATAGAGGCATCCGTTGTCGGCAGCGAGGGTGAAGATCAGCGACGGTATGGTGGCCACGTGCTTCAGTTCGAGGGAAGTGCGGTCGATTTCATAAATGTATGACGTCTGTTCGTCGGTGTCGTAGTTCAGACCGAAGATTCTGTCTGTCTTGGGATCGTAGGTCATCTCGTCGAGGATGAGAGGTCTCCTGTCTGTAGGATTCTGAATCATCTTCTTTGCCACATACTCACCGGTGTTGATGTTCACCACGCTGATTGCCTTCGGCATGTTGATGTTGGTGTAGAATGTGGTCTCGAAAGCGTAATACTCGTCGCCCACGTATGTTCCGGCGGTGAGGATAGGTGTAGATCCGGCGATGTAGCCATAGTCGCGAATCCATTCGAACGTGGTTGGTTTGTCTGAAGTGAGCTTGATGAGTCCCATTCCCTTCATGTTCTTCTGGTAGCGCATCTGTCCGAAGATGTCAGCCTCTCCATCCTTTACATTATATATATAAGGGCGGTCGGCGTTTGCCTTCATGATGCTCTTCGCCCACTGCGGACGCAAGCCTTTTTCTACTTGATTAGGTATAAAATCGCCAGAGATATTGCCTACCTGGCGTGCCGGCACTGCGTTCTGTGCCATGGGGGCAGCCAAAATTGTAAGCATACACCCAAATGTCAATGAAAATCTTTTAAATGCAGACATAGTTTAAATATTAAAGGTAATTTTGATGCAAAGTTATATTTTTTTTCCAAATAGTTGTAATTAATTGAAAAACTTTTGTATTTTTGCAGCAAATTCATGGTGTTGGAGACGGCTATGGTTTTGAATCATCCGTTTATTGCATGTCTTGGCAGCATTACCAAAGTATAATTAATTAGCATAAAAGACGATAGACATTTGCGTTTCGACGCAGGGAGCAACACGGCGGTAAACTCATTCTCGGTCTCCACAATTTAAGACAACTTAAAACTTACGTGATGAAAAACTTTACCCAAAAAATGTTTTTTGCAGGTGTATGTGCGTTGATGTTCACCCCTGCAAGTGCACAGTTCCTGACAAGAGAGAAGGCTTCACAGAACAAGGTGACAGCCCCGGTTTCACTTCAGTCTGAGGCTCCTGCCGTAAAGAAGGCAGCCGAAGGCAAGAAGCAGGGCTTCAAGATGCAGCTGCTCTCTGTAAAGAAGGCTGACGGCACTAACCCTTATGCAAAGTATGGCGATTTCGAGGAGTTGCTCTATGAGGATTTCTCCAAGTTGACGACAGGTAGCGTCGGCAATCCTGACTTCAACACAAACCTCTATGATGCATTCAAGAGAACCGATCCATACGACAACTCTCAGTATGAAATTCCATGGTATAGCTTCAACCCAGACTATCTGAACACAAAGGGTGTTTATGATTCTAACCATGAGACAGACAGCCGTTGGGGTGTAAACAACGGTTTCCCTGCCGGCGGTGCCCTCTACATGTATCTGCAGGACGACGATGAGGATTGCGAATTCTCACAGTGTCACGTGAATACCTGTCTCATCGACTGCTCTAAGTATCAGGGCGACGTTATCCTCCAGTTCGACGCATTTACAGACAACGCCGAGAGCACAAACTTCATCTCTCAGGTAGAGGCAGCAGAAACAAACGGCATGGGTCCTTCATGGAACGTGTTGGGAAGCCTCACTCTTCCTGAAATCAACAGCGAGAGAAAGACTTACACAATCCTTTTCCGCGGTGCTGATAAGTCTACTATCTTCAACATCGTCGGACAGCGTGGCGCTCTGGAGCGCGGCGGCGATATCTACGGAAACTCTTTCTATATCGACAACATCAAGGTTTCTGTATTGAAGCCATTCTTGAACGCTCCTGAGAACCTGAAGATGAAATACTACAAGGGAGACAACTTCAAGCTCTCTTGGGACAAGGTGGACGGCGCTGAGAAGTATCTCGTAGACGTTTACACAAAGCAGGTTATCCAGAACGACATGGGCTACACCCAGGAGGCTATCGGTGACTACCTGCTGCAGGACGAGGAGACAACAGACAACTTCCTCCAGGTGAACAACGCAAAGAACGGCGAGGTTTACTACTACAAGGTTCGCGCAGTGAAGGGCAGCCAGGTTTCTATGGAGTCTAACGAGGAGAAGCAGATTCTCGGCGTAGTAGCTCCTGCACTGGAACTCGTTGACAGCTATGCCGACTCTAAGTATACAGCAATGTGGAAGCCGGTTCCTGGAGCTGAGCGTTACAACTATCAGGCATTCGCAGCAAACAAAATCACTGAGGACACCAAGTTGGCAGTCGTAAACACCAATTTCGAGGGTATGCCTTACAACCACGGATTCGAGTGGAAGGTGACAAGCTGGGGCAACGAGGTGATAGAGCAGTATGACACTCCTAAGTATTCTACTACCGATCCAGACCCAAGCGCAATGACAGGTACTTACACTTGCCTCGACAAGATGTCAGGATGGATGGCATACAGCTGGGCTCTCTATAAGGACGCTCTCGTAATCGATGGTTACCAGTCATTCAACAACGGCAACAACGCTTCCCTGCAGTGTGCTCCAATGGATCTCTCTAAGGACAACGGTAAGTTCGACGTTACCATCACTCTGAAGGGTGAGTGCGCTGAAGGCTATGTAGACCAGAACAACAATCCTGTATACGCTCACGCTGCTTTGGCAACATTCGTATACGACCAGGAGCTTGACGACTACGTACAGGGTGAGACAAAGTTCATCGCGGATACAAACGACAAGGAGTGGAAGACCACTACTTGCAGCTTCTCTAACGGTTCAGAGGACATGACATTCGGTGTATTCGCTACATACGCTCCTTCTAACCTGTTTATCCACGACATCAAGATCGAGCAGAACTACAAGGCTGGCGAGACATTCATGAAGTCATTCGACTACTACTACCGCGAAGAGGGTGTGGAAGTAGAGAAGAACGGCGAGAAGTATCTCTCAATGGAGATTCCATTGGTTGGCGAGACAGCCGGCAAGGATGTTTACCACCGCATGCAGTCTGTACGTCTCGGACAGGCAGCTAATCAGTTCACAAGCGCTACATTCTGCGAAAGCCAGTGGAGCAAGCCTACACTCGTAGCTGAGAATGTGGTTACAGGTATCGAGAAGACTACTGAGGTAGGCAAGAAGTCTGCTACCGTATTCATGCAGGGCGACAACCTCGTTATCAACAACCCTGCCGGTGAGGAGGTTCACATCTTCGGCATGAACGGTGCTGAGCTGAACGCTGACAAGAGCGGCAACGCTTCTATCAAGATGGCTATGCCTGCTGACAACTCATTCATCGTGAAGGTTGGCAAGCAGTCTATCAAGATCGCTGTTATCAAGTAAGACTCGGATAAACTATAATCTGAAATAATCTCGAATGAGGGTGTGTCTATACGACATGCCCTCATTTTTTATATATTCCCTTTAGAGTGATATCGGTTTTTATTTTAGACTGGCGGACTTCATCGAAAGACAAAGGACACATTGCACAACCGGCGAAAACCCTCTTCTAAAAAAGCCAGAACACAAGGAAGCGCCGACGACCGATATGAGACAAATCATGCAGCAGGAACTTGGTGAAAGGCCGCATTTTGACCCTAAAAAGTAAAAAAAGACACAAAAGTTTAATCAAGTCAAAAAATATTTGTAACTTTGCAACCCAAATGTATAAATAGCACATTTACACATTACTGATAAAACAGATGGAAAGCTTAGAGTCTTTGAAGATAGACCTGAAGAGTCTGGACACAGGCGCATTGAGCACCAGCTGCCACTTGGGAGACGAATTCTTTGAGGCGGCAGAGAGTGACGAGATAAAGAGCGGCGACGTGATGCTCTCTATTTCGGCACGAAAAAGTGTGTCAGGACTATACGAGATAGACTTCCATGCCGAGGGCACGGTGAAAGTGCCTTGCGACCTTTGTCTCGACGACATGGACCAGCCGATATGCACCGACAACAGGCTGCTGGCTAAGCTCGGAGAAGAATACTCAGACGAAGACGACATCGTGACGGTGGAAAAGGACGACGCTGTGCTCGACACCGCATGGTTCGTATATGAATCCATAGCCCTCGACATTCCCATCAAGCATGTGCATGCACCTGGAA
>CAVBFA010000172.1:0-7061 GCA_963594595.1 Oscillibacter sp.
TTCAATATCTTAGCAAAGAGTTTAAATGTATAACACTAAATCTATAACTAATAAAGGAATACTATATGAACGATAAAGAATTAATGCTCAGAGCCATAAGGCTGTCTGAAGAGAGCGTGAAAAACGGCGGTGGACCGTTCGGTGCGGTAATAGCACGCAACGGTGAAATCGTGGCAGAGGCCTCCAACTGTGTCACCATCGACTGCGACCCTACGGCACATGCTGAGGTGTCGGCAATCCGCAAGGCGGCAAAGGCTGTCGGTTCCTTCGATTTGGGAGGCTGCTCGATATACACTTCGTGTGAACCGTGCCCGATGTGTCTGGGTGCTATATACTGGGCGCATCTCGACAAGATTTTCTATGCCAACGACCGCAAGGACGCTGCTGCAATAGGTTTCGACGACGATTTCATATACAAGGAACTGGAACTGTCGCCAGACCACCGCAACAAGCCATCGGAAATCATCATGCAGGAAGAGGCGAAAAAGGCATTCCGCATGTGGGCGGAGAAGACCGACAAGACTGAATACTAACCCAAACAAAATGCAAGCCCTAACGCCCGATATGGGGTTAACCCAAACCGGTCATCAGGACTGAATACACTGATATGTTCTGATGACCGATTCGTTTTATCACAAGCCTCAACTGAGCCACAAATAGTATATTGCTGCAAGCGCCGCTGCCAGCACCACGAATATGGCGGTCTTTATCAGGCAGCCTGTGATTTTCTTCACAAGCAGGAACACCACGATAAAGGCTACTATACAGAATATGTAATATCCGAAATTTTCCATCTTTTATTGAGTTTAATGATCAATTCTGCCCGATATAAATGGGGCCCAGCAATCAAGCAGACCGATTGGTCTACTTGAACAGATGTCTGAACGCCGCAGGAATCATCGTCTCAAATTCCATCGCCTGACGGGTAACGGGATGATAGAAGCAGAGCATATAGGCATGAAGACAAAGGCGGTGTATAGGGTCGTCGCCATTGCCGTATTTTATGTCGCCACATACCGGATGCCCCATATCGGCAGAGTGTACGCGAATCTGGTTTTTCCTTCCCGTCTCCAATTTGTATTCCACAAGACTATGCTCCGTGGTGCGGTCGAGCACGCGATAATGGGTGATGGCATATTTTCCGCCATTGTCCACCGGTGATGAATATGTCACGTATGCCTTGTTATCCTTCAGCCAGTTTTCTATCGTTCCCTCGTCGTTCTCCATCTCTCCACTCACCACGGCAACGTAGCGGCGGTCGAAAACGATGTCGTGCCAGTTGTGTTCCAGGATCTGCTCCGTCTCCATGTCCTTGGCATAAATCATGAGTCCGCTGGTGTCGCGGTCAAGACGATGCACTACATGTGCCGTGCAGCGCTGGCGGGTCTTCTTGAAATAATCGTCGAGCACGGCTTTCACATTGAGCGACTTGTGACCGGCCGCCATCGACAGGATGCCGATGTTCTTCTCTATCACCACGAGATACTGGTCCTCGTAGACAATCTTCACGTAGCGGCTCTTGAGCCTGTCGTTGTTTCGCTTCGTCTTGCTCACTTCTATCTTAGTTCCGGCAGCAACGGGATAGTCAAACTGTGTCACCGTCTTGCCGTTCACCTTGATGCCACGGCCTTGAAGCGTGGCCTTGATTTTTGAACGGCTCTCCTTCACATTGTTGAGAAGGAAGTTGAGCAACGTATCGTCTTGCTCCACTTGATAGTGGGCGTATTCATTGATGTTTCTGTTATATGTATGTCTCATATTGTCGTCTGTAAGGATTTTCGGGATGCAAATATATGAAAAAATCAGATATTTTTGCATCAATAACGCCAAAAGTCATTGATATTGTGGCAACGAGGTGTGTTTTTTTGTCATCATCGCCCTCGGCATAGATGACTGCAGGCGGTGAAGGAGCAGCAATGTCAGATGAATCAGCCCAACAATTACGGCGATAAAAATATATGCCTGAATTTCCCCCACAGCGTGGGGAACGAATCCCCCTAATGTGGGGTTTCATTCCCCACGTTAGGGGGAGATTTCATGGTAATTCTTATCGTGATGGCGTTTCGATGAATGTTGATTTGTCTGGCCGTCTTATTTTCCACTCGTCTGATAGTAAAATATCCACAAATATTTACTTTTATTTCTCAATATCAATAATTTGCAGTAACTTTGCAGCCGATTTTGCCGTATTGGGCAAAATTCAACGCCAAGGACTAAAAGGTATGCTTCGGAAATGTCTCTGGCGGAAAAAGAAAGATAACAACAAAGAAAGTACTATATAATAAGGTAGAAGAAGAAAATGATTACAGTAACCAATCTCGCTATCCAATTCGGAAAGAGAGTACTCTACAAGGATGTCAATATCAAATTCACCAATGGAAACATTTATGGTGTGATCGGTGCAAACGGCGCAGGAAAGTCTACACTGCTCAAGGCTATCAGCGGAGAACTGGAGCCAAACAAGGGAACAGTGGAACTGGGACCGGGCGAGCGTCTCTCCGTGCTCGATCAGGACCACTTCAAATACGACGCATACAGCGTGATGGACACGGTGCTGATGGGACACGAGCCTCTGTGGAACAACATGAAGGAGCGTGAGGCACTCTACGCAAAACCGGAAATGACAGAAGAGGACGGTAACCGTGCTGCCGACCTGGAGCTGAAATTCGCCGAGATGGACGGATGGAACGCCGAGAGCGACGCCGCACAGATGCTCTCCAACCTCGGCATCAAGGAGCACATGCACCAGAAGATGATGAGCGAACTGTCAAACAACGAGAAGGTGCGCGTGATGCTTGCAAAGGCTTTGTTCGGACACCCCGACAACCTGTTGCTCGACGAGCCTACCAACGACTTGGACCTCGACACCGTGCAGTGGCTTGAGGAATATCTGAGCAATGTGGAGCAGACAGTTCTCGTAGTGAGCCACGACCGTCACTTCCTCGATGCCGTCAGCACACAGACCGTGGACATCGACTTCGGAAAGGTTACCGTATTCTCAGGAAACTACTCTTTCTGGTATGAGAGTTCACAGCTCGCCCTGCGCCAGGCTCAGAACCAGCGCCAGAAGGCTGAGGAGAAGCGTAAGGAACTGGAGGAATTCATCCGTCGTTTCTCTGCCAACGTGGCAAAGAGCAAGCAGACCACGAGCCGCAAGAAGATGCTCGAGAAGCTGAACGTTGAGGAAATCAGACCGTCATCACGCAAATATCCGGGAATCATATTCCAGATGGAGCGCGAGCCGGGCAACCAGATTCTCGAAGTGGAAGGACTGAAGGCTGTGGACAACGACGGCACAGTGCTCTTCGACAACGTGAGCTTCAACATCGAAAAGGGACAGAAGGTGGTGTTCCTGAGCCACAACCCTAAGGCAATGACAGCTCTCTTCGAAATCATCAACGGCAACCGCGAGGCGCAGGCTGGCACATTCAAATGGGGTATAACCATCACCACAGCATATCTGCCTCTCGACAACACGGAGTTCTTCCAGAGCGACATGAACCTCGTGGACTGGCTCAGCCAGTATGGTCCGGGCAACGAAGTGGTGATGAAGGGCTTCCTCGGCAGAATGCTCTTCAGCGGCGAAGAGGTGCTGAAGAAGGTGAACGTATTGAGCGGAGGCGAGAAAATGCGCTGTATGATAGCAAGAATGCAGCTGAAGAACGCCAACTGCCTCATCCTCGACACTCCTACCAACCACCTCGACCTCGAGAGCATCCAGGCTTTCAACAACAACCTCGTAGGATTCAAGGGTAACATCCTCTTCAGCAGCCATGACCACGAGTTCATACAGACCGTGGCAGACCGCATCATTGAGCTGACCCCGAACGGAACAATCGACAAGCTCATGCAGTATGACGACTACATCTACGACGAGCAGCTGAAAGAGCAGCGCGCCAAGATGTATGAATAAGAATCCTGTCTGTATAGACAAGGCTGAAATCAGAACCTTTATCAATAATCCGGATAAGGGAAGCTGATTTTTCAGGACAAGCTGAATATCCAAATTCCATTTATGGCAGAACCTTGCCCCTGTTGGCAAGGTTTTTGCTGATTAATGGGAAAAGCAAAATATTATGAGCAAAGAAAAAGATATAAAGAAAGAAACGGAAGAGATGGAAGACTCCAAGGCAAAGCAGGCTGAGAATGCCGCCAAGGAGAATGCCGGAAAAGACAATACCGAAAAGGAAGCTGAAAAGAAAGAGGAGAAAGACCCGCTGGAGGCTGCCAACGAGGAGATTGCTGAACTCAAGGACAAATACCTGAGAAGCGTGGCTGAGTTTGACAACTACCGCAAGCGCACTATGAAGGAGAAGGCTGAGTTGCTGCTCAACGGTGCCGAAAAGACGGTGGCGGCAATACTTCCTGTGCTCGACGATATGGAGCGCGCTCTTGCCAGCGCCGAGAAGACCGACGATGCGGAGGCCCTGAAAGAAGGTATGAAACTGATATTCCAGAAATTCGAAAAGGTGCTTGGCGGACTTGGCGTGAACAGGATAGAGACAAAGGATGCCGACTTCGACACCGACCTGCACGAGGCTATCGCTATGGTACCCGGTATGGGAGACGAGAAGAAGGGCAAGGTGCTCGACTGCGTTCTGACAGGATACAAACTCAACGACAAGGTGATAAGACACGCCAAAGTGGCAGTGGGACAATAAGGTAAAGACAGAATATGGCAAACAAGAGAGACTACTACGAGGTTCTTGGCGTAAGCAAAGACGCTTCCGAAGACGAGATAAAGAAAGCATACAGAAAAATCGCCATCAAATATCACCCCGACCGCAACCCTGGCGACAAGGTGGCTGAGGAGAAATTCAAAGAGGCCGCCGAGGCATACGACGTATTGCACGACCCTCAGAAGAGACAGCAATACGACCAGTTCGGCTTCAACGGTCCGATGGGCGGCGGAGCCGGTGGATTCGGCGGTGGATTCGGCGGCGGCGGATTCAGTATGGACGACATATTCTCGATGTTCGGCGACGTGTTCGGAGGCCATGGCGGCGGCTTCGGAGGTGGATTCGGCGGCGGATTCGGCGGACGCGGTGGCGGTCGCCCTGCACAACACAGAGGTGCTGACCTGCGACTGAAGGTGAGAATGACGCTCGCCGAGATTTCAACCGGCGTGACAAAGAAGTTCAAGGTAAAGAAAGACGTCACCTGCTCATGCTGCGGCGGTAGCGGAGCTGAAAAGGGCAGCAGTAAGGAAACCTGTCCGACATGTCACGGCAGCGGAGTGGTGACACGCACCACACAGAGTCTCTTCGGCATGATGCAGACCCAGAGCGTATGTCCTACCTGTCAGGGCGAGGGCATGATAATCAAGAACAAGTGTAAGGCTTGTGGCGGCACCGGAGTGACAAAGGGCGAAGAGGTTGTCGAGATAAAGATTCCTGCCGGTGTGGCTGGCGGCATGGTGGTAAACGTGCCGGGAAAAGGTAACGCCGGAATACACAACGGTGTGGCCGGAAACATTCAGGTGCTCATCGAGGAAGAACCGAGCGACACCTTCATCCGCGAAGAAAAGGACCTCATCTACAACCTGCTCCTTGACTTCCCTACGGCGGCTCTCGGCGGACAGGTTGAGGTGCCAACCATCAGCGGCGGCAAGGTGAAGATAAAGATCGAACCGGGCACGCAGCCTGGCAAGACGCTCCGACTCAGGGGCAAGGGACTGCCGGCGATACAAGGCTACGGACATGGCACCGGAGACCTCGTGGTACACATCAGCGTGTATGTTCCAAAGACACTGACAAAGGAGGAGAAGGCTGCGCTCGAAGAGATGCAGAAGAGCGACAACTTCAAGGGTGACACTACGACAAAGCAGACCATCTTCCAGAAATTCAGAAGCTACTTCAACTGACCGTAGCGACACCTGACACATAAACAATGATAATAGAACAGACTGTAATATGGTCTGACAAGCAACAATGGCGGAGTGTCTTTCATTCCGCCATTGTTGTTTGTATATTGTCAACATAGATGTTAAAACAGTCATAATATATGTTGTTTTAGATAATATATGTTGTTTTAGGCATCGTGTCTTTTGTGCGAAACAGGCAAATCATTAACTTTGCATCCTGATAACTATAAACATAGATAACAATAACCATAACAATAATTCAACAAACAAATCATGAACTCTGCAGATCTTTTTCTCTGGATTCTCGACAATCTGAGCTATTGGGTAGTGACATTATTCATGGCCATCGAAAGCTCGTTCATTCCATTCCCATCAGAAGTAGTGGTGCCGCCGGCAGCATGGAAGGCGATGGACCCTGACAGCAACATGACATTCATACTGGTGATCGTCTTCGCCACCATCGGTGCCGACATCGGTGCGCTCGTGAACTATTACCTTGCCAAATGGCTCGGCAGACCGATAATATACAAATTTGCCGACAGCAGGATAGGACACATGTGTCTCATAGACCGTCAGTCGGTGGAAAAAGCCGAGGAGTTCTTCCGCAAACACGGAGCCACATCCACATTCTTCGGACGACTCGTTCCTGCCGTGAGACAGCTTATCAGCATTCCTGCCGGACTGTCTGGCATGCACGTGGGCAGATTCCTCATCTTCACCACTCTCGGTGCCGGAGTGTGGAACACCGTGCTCGCCATGATAGGATGGGCGATATACAAATACACTGACTACAAGACTACACAGGACGTGTATCAGCAGGCGTTGAAATACAGTCATGAGATTGGCTACGTGCTTCTTGCGCTCGCCGTTGTAGTGGTAGCATTCCTTGCATACAAGGGATTGAAAAAGAAAAAATGAGAAAATGATGAATTACGAGGAAACGATACAATATCTTTATGACAGCGTGCCTATGTTCCAGAAGGTCGGTGCGTCGGCATACAAGGAGGGTCTTTACAACACCGAGGAGCTGGACAGGCATTTCGGTCATCCGCACAGGAAATTCAAGAGCATCCACGTGGCAGGAACAAACGGTAAAGGCTCCTGCTCCCACACCATCGCCGCTATTCTCCAGGCTGAAGGATACAAGGTGGGACTGTACACATCAACGCATCTCGTGGACTTCAGAGAGAGGATAAGG
>CAVBFA010000173.1:0-6990 GCA_963594595.1 Oscillibacter sp.
ATAGCGATAATCTTCCCGAACAAAAGAGCCTCGCTCTTTCTCAACGAAGAACTCTACAGATGTGCCGGCAAGCCCGTGTGGGCGCCAAACTACCTCACCATCAGCGAACTGTTCCGCAAATATTCCAAGTCTGAAGTGGGAGACCCCATAAAACTGGTCTGCGACCTCTATAAAAGCTTCGTCAAGATAACAGGCAAAGACGAGACGCTTGGCCACTTCTACGATTGGGGAAGAATGCTGATAAGCGATTTCGACGACATAGACAAGAACATGGCTGATGCCGACAAGCTCTTTGCCAACGTGGCTGACATTCACGAATTCGACGACGCCTCGTATCTCACGGAAGAGCAGAAGGAAATTCTCAAAACCTTCTTCAGCAATTTCTCCGAAGACCACAACACGAGGCTGAAAGAGCTCTTCCTCTCGCTATGGACAAAGCTCAAGGACATATACAACGATTTCAGAGAAAGACTTGCCAGTCAAGGACTTGCATACGAAGGGATGCTCTACAGAGAGGTGATAGAGAATGGCGGAATAGAAAGAGAATACAACAAATACATCTTCGTGGGATTCAACCTGCTGCAGAAAGTGGAACTAAGCCTCTTCCGACATTTCAAGGAAGAAGGCGCAGCCGAGTTCTATTGGGACTACGACGAGTTTTACTGCAACGCAAAGCGCACCTCTTCAAACCACAAGGAAGCGGGAAAATACATATCCATGTATCTCTCGGAACTGGGCAACTCCCTGCCACAGGATGACTACGAGGCGGCTTACGACAACTTCTCCGCCGACAAGACAATCTCATTCATAAAAGCCAAGACGGAGAACATACAGGCAAGATACGTCAGCGAATGGCTGAAACAGGACCAGCGCTATAAGGACGGCAGGCGGACGGCAGTGGTGATGTGTGACGAAGGACTGCTCACGGGCATAATGTACGCAATACCGGAAGAGGTGGAAAACATAAACATCACAACCGGATACCCACTCTCAGAGGCTCCCGTATCATCGTTCGTGTCGCAGCTGCTCGACCTGCAGACCATCGGCATGAGGACCGACAACGGATTCAGAATCTCCTTCATCCGCAGTCTGCTCGCACACCCCTTCACAAAATATCTCTCCGGAAAAGCCTCAGAACTGTTGCAGGAGCTACAGACAAAGCGGATTCTCTACCCCAGAAACGAAGAACTGTGGGCAGACGAGAGCCTCGAGGCGCTCTTCCAGCCGATGGACTCCAACCAGAAGCTTATGCAATGGCTCCTGAACATACTGAAAACCATAGCCGGAAAGAATGAAGACGTGCTCTTCGTGGAGTCTGTCTTCAACATGTACACGCTCATAAACAGGATAAAGGGACTCGTGGAAACAGGAGAGCTCGACGTGGACAGGATTACAATACAGAAGCTCCTCAAGCAGCATATCGCCGCCACATCGATACCGTTCCACGGAGAACCGGCGATAGGAATACAAATAATGGGAGTGCTGGAAACGAGAAACCTGGACTTCGACCACGTGCTGCTGCTATCCTGCAACGAGGGGAACATGCCAAAGGGAATAAGGGATTCGTCATTCATCCCCTACTCCATACGCAAGGCATACGGACTGACGACGGTTGACAACAAGGTGGCCATCTATTCCTACTATTTCTACAGGCTGCTGCAACGTGCAAAAGACATCACGATAGCATACAACACCTCGACCGAAAACGGCAACAGGGGCGAGATGAGCCGTTTCATGCTCCAGCTCATGGTGGAGAGCAGACACGAGATAAACAGGCTCTCGCTGCATGTGGGACAAAGTTCGATAGAGAAAACCTCCGCAAGATTCGAGAAAGACGACAACGTAATGAAAATCCTCTCATCCTACAGCGCCCTCTCGCCAACGGCCCTCAACAGATATCTGCGATGTCCGATGCAGTTCTACTTCAACAACATAGCCGGAATAAGGGAGCCCGACGAGGACATAGAGGAGCAGCTCACGAGCAGGGCTTTCGGAAACATATTCCATAATGCACTCGAAGAAATCTACAAGGACTTTGCCGGAAACGGCAGGATGATAACTTCTGAACTGATAAAGAAACTCTCTGAAACACAGAACATCGAGGCTGTTGTGGACAGGATGTTCCAAAAAGAGATGTTCGGAAGTGACGAACGGATGTGGCGCAAGCTCCACTACAACGGAATGCAGCTCATCAGTCGCACGGTACTTATAAAATACGTGAAGCGGCTTCTCGACATCGACCAGGAACTGACGCCCTTCAGCATCGTGGCACTCGAAAAAGACATGTTCATGAATCTGGATGTGAACACTGACGAGGGGGTAAGGAAAGTGAAGGTGGGAGGAAGAATCGACCGCCTCGACATGGTGAAAGACCCCAAGACGGGCAGACAGACCATAAGAGTAATCGACTACAAGACCGGCGGAAGCGACATAAAGACTCCTGTCGCCACCATCGGAGAGATATTCTCTGTCGACGAAGCCGGCGGAAAGAAACACACAGACTATTATCTGCAGGCGATGCTCTACTCGATGATAGCACGAAATGACAGAAAACTGAATCCTCAGGCGCTGCCCGTCAGTCCGGCACTAATATTCATCCAACGCGCATTCGGAGAGAACTACGACCCCGTAATCTCAATGGGCAGACAGAGAATCAACGATGTGAAAGAATATGAGGCAGAATTCGGAGATGGGCTGAAAGCTCTTGTGGCAAACATATACGACAGGAAAGAAGCCTTCGTACCAACCGCCAATCTGAAGATCTGCACATATTGTCCATACAAGCCATTGTGCGGAAGATAGCGGAAAGACTAAGATTTCAACCGTCCCATCGCCCATCAGACTTTCATCTCCCAACGGCCATCAGGAAGCTCCAATGACCGTTGGGAGTAATAATGGATTTGAATTGCCGCAGATGGCTGCTTGAGCAAAAAAATCATTTAAGATAGCTTATACTGCGATATTTTACGTAACTTTGCAAAAAAAATAGAAAGACAGACAGTTATATGAATGTTGTAATCAAGGAAACGGATATAATAAAGGCAGCCAACGAAGGCATGGACGAGTTCGTGAACCTGTTCTCAAATGCCATACTCGACAGCATCGGGGGGAGCCTCACTGCTGAAAACATGAACAAGCTTTCAGCTGACCAGATCACGCTCCTGGCTTATATCTGGCTGAGAGACGAAGTGATGGACGGAGGATTCGTGCAGCTCATACACAACGGCTACGGACCCTTCATCTTCGACAATCCCTTTGCAAGGGCGATGAAGCAATGGGGACTTCGCGATTTCTCAAAACTCCTGTATTCAGCAAGAAAACTATACAATGAAAACAAGGAGGAAATAGAAAGAGAATGCAGCGACGAGGAGTTCATGGCTCTGTTCGAAAGATTTCCTGAATTTGATGACTTCGACGACACGTTCGTGGAAAACGAAGAGGAATGGACCTCAGAAATCGCCCATTACATCGACGGGCACATCGATGAATTCGCCAAAATCGAAAAGTAGAAGCATCCATGCTGACTGTAGTCTTGACGACTCACTTAATATTCCAGTGCAGACTGTAGTCTTGACGGAATAATGTAAATTGCAGTCTTGGCTGAATAATAGTCTTGACGACATAATGAATTAGAAGAAAAACGCTTTATGAATAAAGAACAGGAATTGTTGAGGAAGAAAAGTCCTGTGAGCATACGCAACAAAAAGGCTTCTTTCGAATATTTCTTCGTAGACACATACACGGCGGGAATAGTGCTGACAGGAACGGAGATAAAGTCCATACGCATGGGCAAAGCTTCGCTCGTGGACACATTCTGCTATATACACAACGGAGAAATATGGGTGAAAGGAATGAACATATCGCCATATTTCTATGGCTCTTACAACAATCACGAGAGCAAGCGCGACAGAAAACTTCTCTTGAACAAAAAAGAAATCCACAATCTGCAGGAAGACACAAAGCAGGTGGGCTTCACCATCATACCCACGCTCCTCTTCATCGACGACCACGGAAGGGCTAAGCTCGACATAGCTCTATGCCGCGGAAAGAAAGAATTTGACAAGCGTCAGACTCTCAAAGAGAAAGAAGACAGAAGAGAAATGGACAGGGCAAGGAAAAGATTCTGACAAATGAAGAAAGACATATAGTCGGATGCAAGAGAAAAATCCCTTTGATATGAAAATAAAGAACATTATGTTTGACTTGGGTGGCGTGATAATGACAATAGACCAGCCAAGTGCAGTGAAGAGATTCAAGGAAATAGGACTGGAGGACGCTGAGCAACGCCTCGACCCATATACGCAGAGCGGAATATTCGGAGACCTGGAAGAAGGAAAAATCACGGCTGACGAATTTATACGCGAACTCAGCAAGCTCTGCAACAGACAACTGACTTTCGATGAATGCAAATACGCATGGAGAGGATATACTAAAGAGGTGCCTCTCAGAAACATAAAGGTCTTGGACAAACTTAAAAGCATGGGCTACAGACTGATTCTCATCTCTAACACGAATCCTTTCATGATGAGCTGGGGGATGAGCGACAGCTTCTCCGGGGACGGACGGAGCATAGCTGATTTCTTCGACTCTCTGTACATGAGCTTCAAGATGAAGATGATGAAGCCGAACAGAAAAATGTTTGAGGAAATCATCTCTGAAGAAAGTATTCTGCCAGAGGAGACTCTCTTCGTTGACGACGGACCGGCAAATATAGAAATGGGAAAGAGCTTGGGATTCAAGACGTTCTGCCCCAAAAACGGAGAGGATTGGACACAGGAGATCCTTGACACTCTTGAAGTCCTGAACGCAAGATAGAAGATCAAAACTTAATATATCATGTTTAAGAAGAAAAGAAGATGGCATTGTCTGTCAGGACAGGAGCCAACTGAACTTGACAAGAAGGTAATGTATTGGGAAAACAAAGGAAAAGAGGTTCCGACACGCGACCTTATCCGCACTCCCGAAGAAATAGAAGGAATAAAGCGTAGCGGCATCGTCAACACAGGAGTGCTCGACGAAGTGGCAAAACAGATACATGCCGGCATGAACACACTGGAGATTGACAAAATCTGCTATGACTATTGCGTAGCCCATGGCGCAACTCCAGCATGTCTCAATTATGAAGGTTATCCCAAGAGCGTGTGTACGAGCATCAATGAGGTGGTGTGCCACGGAATACCTAAGGAGGAGGATGTATTGCAGGAGGGCGACATCGTAAACGTTGACTTTACCACAATACTTGACGGATACTTCGCCGACGCCTCTCGAATGTTCATTATCGGCAAGACAACGCCTGAGAAGGAGCAGCTCGTGAGAGTGGCAAAGGAATGCCTCGAGATTGGAGCCGAAGCGGCAAAACCGTATTCTTTCGTCGGAGACATTGGTCACGCAATACAGAAACATGCCGAGAAATACCACTACGGAGTGGTAAGAGACTTGTGTGGACACGGTGTGGGACTGAAATTCCACGAAGAGCCGGAAGTACTGCATTTCGGACATCGTGGAACAGGAATGCTCCTCGTGCCAGGAATGGTGTTCACCATCGAGCCGATGATCAATATGGGAACATGGCAGGTATTCATCGATGAAGACGACGAATATGGATGGGAAGTAATTACTGGTGACGAAAAACCGAGCGCTCAATGGGAGCACACTTTCCTCATGACGGAACATGGAGTGGAGATTCTTACCCACTAATGGCTGAGGCTTGAAAATTTCTGATTATGGAACAAAAGGATATATATATATTAGGAATAGAAAGCAGCTGCGACGATACTTCGGCTGCTGTCTTGAAAAACGGAGTGCTGCTGAGCAATGTCACGGCTTCACAAGACGTGCACATGGCTTATGGCGGCGTTGTTCCTGAACTTGCGTCG
This sequence comes from Oscillibacter sp., assembly GCA_963594595.1. Taxonomy (GTDB): domain Bacteria; phylum Bacteroidota; class Bacteroidia; order Bacteroidales; family Bacteroidaceae; genus Prevotella. The sequence goes on from CAVBFA010000173.1 coordinate 5,877, forward strand.
AGAGCACATCAGCAAAACGTAGTGCCCGTGGTTGACCAGGCGATAAAAAGAGCCGGTATAACCAAAGAACAACTGTCGGCCGTGGCATTTACAAGAGGTCCGGGCCTTATGGGCTCGCTGCTCGTGGGCGTAAGCTTTGCCAAAGGCTTCGCACGCTCGCTGGGCATTCCGCTAATCGACGTAAACCATCTGCAGGGCCATGTCATGGCCCACTTCATAAAAGAAAGCGATGACGACAACTCTGCTCCCCCACTCCCGTTCTTATGTCTGCTCGTGAGCGGCGGCAACTCACAGATAGTAAAGGTGAACTCATACAAGGACATGGAGCTTCTGGGACAGACTATCGACGATGCTGCCGGCGAAGCAATAGACAAATGCTCAAAGGTGATGGGACTCGGATATCCGGGCGGTCCTATCATAGACAAACTGGCACGCAAGGGAAACCCCTTGGCGTATAAGTTCGCGGAGCCTCATATCGCCAATCTGGACTACAGCTTCAGCGGACTCAAGACTTCTTTCCTCTATAGTCTGCGTGAATGGATAAAGGACGACCCGGACTTCATCGAACATCACAAGGAGGATATCGCGGCAAGTCTTGAGCATACGATAGTGGACATCCTGATGAAGAAACTTCGCCTTGCCGTGAAGCAGACGGGCATCAAGCACGTGGCTGTGGCAGGAGGCGTGAGCGCGAACAACGGACTGCGGAATGCTTTCAAAGATCATGCGAAACGTTATCGCTGGGATATCTACATCCCAAAGTTCAGCTATACAACCGACAATGCGGCTATGATAGCCATAACGGGATATTACAAATATATGGACAAGGAATTCTGTCCGATAGACGCTCCGGCGTTTTCTAAAGTAACGTTAAAATAAAACAAAATCAAACACAATGGGTTTCGAAAACAAAATACTTAGTAGAGAGATCAGCCAACTGATATGGGAAAACGGCAAGACCCTCGGCACCGCTGAGAGTTGCACCGGTGGACGTATCGCAGAGTCTATCATCGCCATGCCTGGTGCTTCCAATTATTTCAAGGGGGGAATTGTTTCCTATACCAACGAGATAAAGGAGAGAATACTCGGCATCAGCCCCAACCTTCTGGAAGAG
>CAVBFA010000174.1:0-6983 GCA_963594595.1 Oscillibacter sp.
ATTTTCGTACTGACTATCATGACCTGTTCGCCGTTTCTCGTCTTGGAGGAATGAAAATGGAAATAACCAGATATCCCCACTTGACCGGCTCTTCTACGTCAAGATGCATTTTAGAAAGACTATGGATGAAATGTCTGGATTGGGTTAGCAATTGACTTTCGACCTTAAAAAACTATGAACCTATCATTTGTAGTCGTTATGACTATAGAGATTGATGAATAATGTAACGGCTTGCAACGCCGGTTAATAGTTGTCTCTAACAGGAGAATCTGTCATTGGTGATGACGCTCCCACAAAAGTTGATTCTACGATTTCTTGTCCTTTTTATATGCTTTCGTCAGTAGTATTCTATGTTCCTTTTAATTAAATTATTACTATGTTCCTTGTTTTGTTATTACGTTTGCAAATATATTGCTTTATTTTCTTCTTGCAAAACAATATATCACTTTTTTTTGATTTTTTTGGAAATATCGCAAAAATATTCGCTTTTTTATTACACAACGCCTCAATTACATTATATATAAGGCAATGTAAATGTAAAATCACCGTTTTACTACAGATTGTAAGAAAACAACCCTGTTTTGCTTAAATGATATACAGGGATAGCAAAACCAAAGCTACATATTGAAAGAATGGGGATTAAACAAATAATGGATATTTTATCACAAAGAAATGACAAAGTGTCACTTACACATTGACTATATACATTCGAAATTGGGAAAAGACTGACAACAACATAGAAAACGGGCAAGAAGAAGGAAAAAAGTAAGTAAACACAAAGAAGGAAACATGCTCATGACAAAGAAAGCAAACGCGGTAATGGAGCAGACAGACCTGAAGATACAAGTCAGTCAGGCAACCAAGGCGGGATTACGACGAGATCCGGACCTCTTGTCAAGTATGGCTTCGTAACACTCAGACTAAATCAATTGCATGAAAAGAAGCTGGTAATGAACAGTTATTTTTTCGATGAAACCGCCAATTCTTAGACTCAGATTGTACTACAGGAATTGCTTTTAGCAAGAACGAAAACTGATTGTCTTTAAACTTCAAACGGCCATTATCCCGGTTGGGATGGATTGATGCCATAGGGCAGTCCAACAAGTTGAATATTGTAATATCCACAACCGATGGCAGAATTAATAGAAGTCAGTAGATATGAGCAAAAGTTGCCAATATCGCTGATTTTCAGTAAAAAACAAGAATTTCTGAAAAAACTGTCAGATTGTCTGGTTTTTCACCGTAACACTCTGACGGACAGACGGTTGACTGTCAGGCAACTGTCAGGAAATTGTCTGGATGGTTTTGCTGACGAAAGGAATTGCCAGGTGTAAGGAATTGTCAGATGACAAGGACCTATCAGATGTGAAGAATTCGAACGATAGGAATTGTATGCGTTGGCTGAATCCTATAACAGGAATGTGAGTACTACAACATTAACATATTGGGCATCTGTCTGACAGCAAATCTGCCCATCCGGGGCAAGCAGCGTGCCCATGATGGGCAAGCACCGTGCCCAACAGGGGCAAGCAGCGTGCCCTTGTTGGGTAAGCAGCTTGCCCATTTAACCCCAAATCGGTCATCAGACCGTTCAATGTAAAAACTGCTTAGTATGCACTAAATTAATTCAGCTAACGGGTAATGTCTCTCATCAGCAAACCATCCAGACAATTGCCTGACAGTTACCTGACGGTCAACTATCAGTATATCAAAGGATTACATCAAAAAACCAGACAATCTGACAGTTTTGACGATTTTTTAGTGAAATAACAATTCTATAGTCACTATCATTGTTCCCTGTCTCTTCGTCAGGGATAGTATCGTCAATTTCAAGTCTGGAGACACAACAGGAACAAGACCTCTAAAGAACAGAATACCAAAAGCTGGCAACTCATTGTTTTAAGGACAAAAGTTTGGAAGTTTGCAAAATATGACGTAATTTTACAATACCAAAGGGTTAATACCGATGAAATCGGCATTTTTTGCAGTTTTTCGCCTTGTTGCGCAACCAAGACAAAGCACAAAGCGGAGAACTGCCAAGAGAGTGGTACGCAAAAAAACGGAAACGGGACACACCACAGAATCTGAATGGAAAAGCCTCATATCCCAACGGAACGAGATTACGGCATAAAAAATAAAAACAACAAAACATATAACGAAAATGGGAAAGATTATACTCACTGGCGACCGCCCGACGGGACGCCTACACTTAGGTCATTACGTGGGATCGCTGCGCCGCCGCGTGGAACTGCAAAACGAGGGTGATTTCGACAAAATGTTCGTTTTCATCGCAGATGTGCAGGCTCTCACTGACAATGCTGACAATCCAGAGAAGGTGAGACAGAACATCATCGAAGTGGCTCTTGACTATCTCTCGGCTGGGCTCGATCCGGAGAAAGTGACGCTCTTCGTACAGTCTATGATTCCGGAGCTCGCCGAACTGACTGTATACTTCATGAACCTCGTCACCGTGTCGCGCCTGCAGCGAAATCCTACGGTGAAAACGGAGATTCAGATGAGAAACTTCGAGACGAGCATCCCTGTCGGCTTCTTCACATACCCAATTTCTCAGGCTGCCGACATCACGGCTTTCAAGGCTACCACCGTGCCGGCAGGAGAGGACCAGGAGCCGATGCTGGAGCAGACCCGCGAAATCGTGAAACGCTTCAACTATATCTATGGCGACGTGCTCGTGGAACCGAAAATCATGCTGCCTACCAATCAGGTGTGCTGCCGACTGCCGGGAACCGACGGTAAGGCGAAGATGAGCAAGAGCCTCGGAAACTGCATATATTTGTCGGATTCATCGAAGGAAATGCAGCAGAAAGTGAAGGGAATGTACACCGATCCGGGACACCTGCGTGTGGAAGATCCGGGCAAGGTGGAGGGCAACACCGTGTTCACATATCTCGACGCATTCTCTACAGAGGACGACTTTGCGGAGTTCTGGCCGGAATACAAGACTCTCGACGAACTGAAGGACCACTACCAGCGTGGCGGTCTGGGCGACATGAAATGCAAGAAGTTCCTCATCAAGGTGCTCGACAAGCGTCTTGAACCTATCCGCCAGCGCCGCCATGAGTTCGAGCAGGACATCCCTGAGGTTTACAACATTCTGAAGAAGGGCAGCGAGGCAGCACGCGAAGTGGCAGCTCAGACTCTCGACAAGGTTCGCGAGGCTATGAAGATAAACTATTTCAACGACGCAGCCCTCATCCAGCAGCAGGCTGAGATGTATAGAAACAAATAATTGCGGACCGAGAGGCTAAGGAGCAATCATCGGAACGCAATCCTGACAAAAAAAAAGACACCACGATACTCCCCATATGGCGCTTCTTGCCGTATGGGGAGTTTTTTATATATAATAAGAGGTGTAAAGGTTATCAATTTGACACTTTAAAAGAAAGATTTTTATCATATTGCTATTTTTTATCAAATATTTTTTGAATTATATTTGCATATCTCAAAAAATATCTCGACTTTTGCAAGCGGAACGTTATTCAAGAAGCAAAATTGCAATGAGGAAAGATGAAAAACAGTACAAATTGCAAAAAAGGAAACGTTAGAGAGAAACATACAACAACTGATAAATTATCAACAAATAAATTTAAGCTTATGAGAATATTTACTTTACTTTCGTTCGCAGCCCTCTTCGCTGCACAATCTGCAAATGCACAGAACCCTGTACAGAACCAGCGCATCTCACTTGAGAGCACATCAGGTGTTTACGCTCCAGCACAGAGCCCGGTAGCCAAGAAGGCAGCTTCTGACATCATGCGCCCTGCAAAGGAACAGATCTTCTACAGAAACGACAAGAACGACGGATGGGCAGAAGAAGCCGGACAGGAGTACACTTACACCTACGACGAGAAGGGCCGTGTGAAGACAAAGCTCAGCTACAACCCTAAGGCAGAAGTTGCAAACAAGAAATATGAGCGTTACTCATACGAGTATGACGAGAACGGAAACGAGACTCTCGTACTTCTGGAATACAGCGGCGACAACGAGACTTGGAAGGGCAGTTGGAAGATTGAGAAGACTTGGGACAACGTGGTGAAGGGTCTGCAGACTGGTGCCATGATGTATGAATACAGCACCGTGACAAAGCAGCTCACCAAGATGTCTCCGGAGAACTGCTTCCGCACAGAGATTACCCGCGACGACAAGGGCCGCGTGACTCAGTATGTAAGCTACAGATACAATGACAAGAAGAAGGAGTATGTCAACAATCGTATCACTCCTACATACGACGAGACTACCGGCCATCCATCAACAATAATGATTGAGGACCAGATATGGGACAACGCTACACAGGGATACGTATTGGGCGAGCTCAAGAAATTCTCTAACCTGAAATGGCATGAGTGTGACGACCAGTTCGTGAACGTAAACGACAACTACCGTATGGGCAATTGCCGCGCTACTGAATACAGATTTGGTTATCAAGGTGCTGATTACGGTGACTATGTAATCACATACGGCGAGAAGTATCCTGAGTATGAGGCTACTTATACATTGCTCAGCGGAGCTGGCGGTGACACCATGACCAACAAGCTGATCGACGACAACGGTTCTTACTACTACTTTGACGAAGATTGGTGGGACAAGAACGGCGACGGAGAGAAAGGCGCTGACGAGATTTCTTACACCAAGTACGTTTACTACTACAATGAAAAAGGCGTGAAATGTGGCGATGAGCAGTGGGGATGCGGATACGGTTCTCCTATCGAGCTATACTATGCTCACAAGGACGTTTACACATACGATGTTGCCGATGACTTCCCGACAGAGATCGTGGCTTACTCATTCGACTTCTTCAACAAGGTTCTCGAAGACGGTTCCGTGAACTACACTCCAAGCCAGCGCACCGTTTACTCAGACTTCACAAAGGTTGGCGAAGTTGACGCTATCGACACAGTGAAGGCTAACGCTGAGGGCTTCACCACATACTCTCTCTTCGACCTGCAGGGACGCTGCGTAGAGAAGGGTGCTATGAACAGCAACATCGGTAGCGGCAAGCACGGCGTATTCATCCTCCAGATGAGCAACGGCTCTGAGACAAAGAGCGTACGCATAGCAAGATAATTACACAGACTTGACTAACATCCAATACAATCCCCGTGGCATCGAATGACGCCACGGGGATTATTCGTTTCTGGAGCCGCGAAACGCCCACTTTGTAAACCCGTCTTGACAAAGTCGGCACTATGGATTGACAAACCTCACTAAATAGTGTGAACGACATAAAATATTTACATAAGGGGACGGGGTATATCAGATTTTCTTTGTAATTTTGCCACGTAAAAAGAGCCATACCGTTATCGTGGCAGCTCCAGAGCGAGCCATGTTTGCCAACCACGGAAACGGAAACGGCATGAAAAGACTCGAAACGGTATTAGCTAAAAGCCGGCAGACGGCATCATCGACAGATCGGGAAACGACAACAACGACAAATCGAAAACTGCATTATCGAAAATCGAGAAGGTATTAGTGAGACACAATACATTATAATATTATAATAACATTATGATTTATTCAACAGAAGTAAAGAACATGTGCGTTGTGGCCAAAGGCCCAAACCACGGACCAGCTCCTATCCCAGAGGAAGGAAAATGGGTTTATGCTAAAGAAATCAAAGACATCTCCGGCTACACACACGGTGTGGGTTGGTGTGCTCCTCAGCAGGGTGCCTGCAAGCTGTCTCTCAACGTTAAGGACGGCGTAATCCAGGAGGCTCTCGTTGAGACTATCGGTTGCACGGGTATGACCCACTCTGCTGCCATGGCATCAGAGATCCTGCCAGGCAAGACAATCCTCGAGGCTCTCAACACTGACCTCGTTTGCGATGCTATCAACACTGCTATGCGCGAGCTCTTCCTGCAGATCGTTTACGGACGCACACAGAGTGCATTCTCTGAGGGCGGTCTGACAATCGGTGCCGGTCTTGAGGACCTCGGCAAGGGACTTCGTTCACAGACAGGTACTCTCTACGGTACTGTTGCCAAGGGCACACGCTACCTCGAGCTCACCGAGGGATACATCACACGCCAGTTCCTCGACAAGGACAACCAGGTTTGCGGTTACGAGTATGTACACCTGGGCAAGATGATGGAAGCCATCAAGAACGGTATGGACGCCAACGAGGCAGTGAAGAAGTTCACAGGCTCTTACGGACGCACCACCGCAGAGCAGGGAGTTGTTAAAGCTATTGATCCACGTAAAGAATAATAAGGAGAAACAAAGACATGATTAGAAAAGTAAGTTACGAAAGTCAGGAGCGTCGCGAGGCGCAGGTTCTCGCTGCCCTCAACGCTGAGGGTATCAAGAGCGTAGAAGAGGCTAACGAGATTTGCGAGGCTGCAGGTGTTGATCCTTATCAGATGTGTGAGGACACTCAGCGTATCTGCTTCGAGAATGCAAAGTGGGCATACGTTTGCGGTGCTGCCATCGCCATCAAGCGCGGCTGCAAGACTGCTGCTGAGTGTGCAGAGGCTATCGGCGTGGGTCTGCAGGCATTCTGCATCCCTGGTTCTGTTGCCGACGACCGTAAGGTTGGTCTTGGCCACGGTAACCTCGCTGCACGTCTGCTCCGCGAGGAGACACAGTGTTTCGCATTCCTCGCCGGCCACGAGTCATTCGCTGCCGCTGAGGGTGCCATCAAGATTGCTGAGATGGCAAACAAGGTTCGCAAGAACCCTCTGCGCGTTATCCTCAACGGTCTCGGCAAGGACGCTGCAATGATTATCAGCCGTATCAACGGTTTCACATACGTACAGACGGAATTCGACTACTACACTGGCGAGCTGAAGGTAGTTAACCGCATCGCTTACTCTGACGGTCCACGTGCAAAGGTGAACTGCTATGGTGCAAACGACGTTCGCGAGGGTGTGGCTATCAACTGGAGCGAGGATGTAGACGTTTCCATCACCGGTAACTCTACAAACCCTACACGTTTCCAGCACCCAGTAGCTGGTACATACAAG
>CAVBFA010000175.1:0-6865 GCA_963594595.1 Oscillibacter sp.
GAATTAGGAGTTAGTGCGCTTTGCGCATTAAGAATTTTGAATTTTGAGTTTTGAATGTTGAATTAGTCGGCTTTGCCAATTTTGAGTTGTTCAATGTTGATTTGATAGACAACTCTCAATTCGAAATTCTAAAATTCCAAATGCGCAAAGCGCACTAATTCAACATTCAACATTCCTAACTCCTAATTCGATTTAGTCGTTCAACAACATCGGCATCATGAGCATCAGGATTTCCTGATTCTCAGGCTGCTCTACCGGCACAAACACTCCGGCGCGGCTTGGGTCAGCCAGTTGCACGGTCACCTCCTCGCTGCTCAGATTGTTGAGAATCTCGCATACCGAGTCACCCTTGAAGCCGATGTCCATTGTAGTTCCGGCATATTCGCATGCAATGCTCTCCTTGGCGCTTGTGGCGAAGTCGATGTCTGAAGCCTGCACACGCAACAGTCCCTTCTCAAGGTGGAAGCGCACCAGACGGCTGCTCTCGCTTGAGAACGGCAACACGCGCTTCAGGGCACCGAGCATAGTCTTGCGGTCGGCAGTCAGACAATTGGTGTTGTTGGTAGGAATCACCGAGTTGTAGTTGGGATAGCGGCCCTCAATCAGACGGCAACGGAACTCGCCTCCGTCATACTTGAACTCGCAGCTGTTGGCAGCAAAGCGCACCACAACGTCGCCCTCGCCCTTGGCAAGTACGCCCTTCAGCAACTGCGCCGGCTTCTGCGGCAGGATGAACGATGTAGGCTCTTCCTCTGCCACAACATTGAGAATGCGGTTGCGCACCAGCTTGTGTCCGTCAGTAGCCACAACGGTCAGTCCGTCGGCCTTGAGGTCGAACAGAATGCCGCCCATCACCGGACGAATCTCGTCCTGAGCAGTAGCAAAGAGCGAGCGTGAGATGTTCTCAGCCAAGAGTTGCTGATTGAGAGTGAGCACAGTAGCGTCGTCGCTCATGTCGGGCATTACGGGATAGTCGTCGGCAGGCAGGGCAGCCAGGCTGAACGAACCGTTCTGATAGTCGACAACCACCGACAGACTCTGGTCGTCGATAGTCATCTTAAGCGGCTGCTCGGGCAGCTCCTTCACAGCATTGAGTATAGTATGATTAGGCAGGGCGAAGCGTCCCTCGCCTGTGCACTCGTCGAGTTCTATAGTGGCCTGCATCACATTCTCCGAGTCACTTGCCGTGACGGTGAGGGTGTTGTTGGCAACCTCGAAAAGGAAACAGTCCAATATACTTATGGCGTTCTTGCCACCGATAACCCTAACGAGGGTCTGAAGTCGCGCATTTAGCGTTCCGCTTGATAATGTGAATTGCATTGTTCTTATGTTTTTATATTATTGTTTTGGCTACAAAGGTAATGAAAATTGCTTAAAAAGCAACACCAAAAATAAAAACTACAACAAAAGTTTTTCTATCTTGAACAATTTTATTAATTTCGCACTCCAATTAAATATATACTACGCAATTATAACACATTAAATACAATCAAAGACAAATGGAGATTCAAGGAAAAGTTATCGCCGTAATGGAACCGAAAAGCGGTGTTTCAGCACGTGGTGAATGGAAGGCGCAGGATTACGTCATCGAGACTCACGACGCTTATCCAAAGAAGATGGTGTTCAGCGTATTCGGCGCCGACCGCATCAGCCGTTTCAACATACAGTTGGGTCAGGAAGTGAACGTATCGTTCGACATCGACGCTCACGAGTACAACGGACGCTGGTTTAACAGCATCCGCGCTTTCGACGTGCGTCAGGTAGACCCTGCAGCAGTAGCCATGCAGCCTGGCGTAGTGCCTGGTTCGGCTTTCGGTCCGGCTCCTGCACAGCCCGCTGCACCCGTTCAGCCAGCAGCACAGCCTGCAGCACCCGCAGCCGAGCAGAGCTCAGAAGACGATCTGCCCTTCTAAGCCGCCGACCGCATAGCAACGACATTTCGACTAAGCCAACCAATAAATACAGCCCTCTTGCCTTCAGCATACTGAAAGACAAGAGGGCTTTTTCGTGTATATATACTGCATTAAGCAATATGCAGTAGCGACATTACGCTTTAGCAGGGTCGTATTGCAACATCCATTCCCATGCAGGAATCACCTCGACAACAGTATTGTCTTCAAACGTAATAGTTTCTTTTCCTTCAAAAGTGATGATATATCCCTTCGACAGCGAGTAAGCCTGCATTGCCTCTCTCACTCCTGCAATCTCGCGCTCTCGTGTTTGAGGCGATGACATATTCAATGTAACCTGATAAGCATCAGTTATGCGTATTCCCTGCCTGACAATGAAATCACACTCTTTTTTGTCTGAATAATAATAGACATCCAGCCCACGGCGTTTCAACTCCACAAAAACCATGTTTTCCAGAAACACGCCCTTGTTTTCAGTAGCATTGAATCCTATGCGACTGATTATAGCATTGTCCACAAAATAAATTTTCTTCGGATTTGACATTTGCTTCTTCACTGAAGGATCATATCTGAACAACTGGAATATAAGGTATGTCTGCTGTATATACTCAAGATAGTTTTTTATTGTATCAGGATGCTGTATTCCCACTATCTTGCCAAGCGACGAATATGTAATCCGCTTTGTAACATTGCTTGCAAGATAGAACATAAGCTCCAGCATTTCTTTTTCATTGGTCAATCCGTTGCGTGTAAGAATGTCACGATATATGATACTCTCGTACAATGACGACAGATAAGCCATCGAACCATCCTGAAGATATTTCGGGAAACCGCCACTTGTCAAATAGCCTGCAAAATTATTCATTATCGACGCACGACCAGCTGTGGTATACATAGTTTTTGCTGTTACAGCCACTCCTTGCATTAGCAGATATTCGCCAAACGAAAACGGATAAATCCCTACCTGTATATAGCGCCCAGTAAGATGAGTACCAAGTTCACGACTCAGCATACGGGCATTCGAACCGGTTATAACAACCTTGTTGCCCGCATTGTACAAGCGTCGCACGAAACGCTCCCAACCTTCAATGTTCTGTATCTCATCGAAATAATAGGTGTGCTGTTCGCCAAAAAGTTCAACAAAACACTCTTGAAGTTTCTGAAAATCCTCCAATTTGAAACTCGCAAGGCGCTCATCATCAAAGTTGAAATAAAAGTCTTTCTCTTCAAGCCGGTCTCTAATCTGTTGCACCAATACCGACTTTCCACAACGACGTATACCCGAAATAATGAGTATCTCGGTGGTTGTGAGCCATTCGTCAGCTATATAACGTTGTACATAACGCTTATTCTGAGCTTGCAGCACATCCTGCTGCTCAAGTATTATTTGCTTCAGTAAGTCCTTCATACATATAATATTATCTTTTGCAAAGATAGTGCAAACCGAGAGCAGAACATCAAGCTCGCTTGAATGTTATGCAGAGGTGCAGCCTATCTTCTGCAAAGATAGAAATAATATTGATAAAAAGCAAGCCATAACGCGAAAATCGTTCATTACGAATGAACGATTTTGCAGATAATCATTCATTCACAATGAACGATTCTGCTTAAAATGGCATTTGTATGCACTCGCTGTCGTTATATCAGATAAGCCCATCACTCTTCAGCAACTTACACATAAGTTCGTATTGCTGCAAAATACTCTCGTAATTGTGAAACTTTATGCGTTCTCGCATATCTTTAAAAGCCGTGCGGCTCATCACCTTATTGAATTGTTCCTCACGATTTTTGGGAGCGACAATCAAGAAACGACTGGAGAAATCTTGCAAATCACAGAATTTTGCCACAGAATTCTGAATATCTGTAGAGTGTTCTACTTCAAAGAAGCTGTTTGGCATATTGCGTTCATTAAACCATATCACGTCTACAGTTCTTGCTCTATTCTTGATATTGTCAAATGTAAAGTCTGGGATATGAACAGTAGTACAAATATCTTTCAATGGCTTTTCAAGAAACTTATGATTCTGGTCTTGAGCAGGAGCATAGGTGCTATAATGCTTCATGTTACCAATCTCAATAATAAGCCCTTGATAAAAACTATGATTAAACTTGTCTACACTTTCTTGCTCTGTGGGCTGAATGTCAAACTTGCGCATCACCTCATCACGACATTCTTCCAAAGCCCAAAGACCTGGCTGAATTCTGAAAATCTCATCAGACTTCTGCACAATTCTTCGTATAGATTCATTAGGTGTCTTAGTAGCCCATGATTTTGTATCAACCAAATGATACAAATTTCCAAGCGTAGCATATCCACCACACTTACGTAGTGTGTCTATCACCTGTTGGGTTTGTGTATATTTCTTCTGTGCCATTGTCTTACTTTATTTTATCATCTATCCATTCTAAAAACAGCATTACATTTTTAAATGCTTATCCACCTTTACCTTCTCGACCAATCCATTAGAGTTGTCTATGAGTCGAACGGTCTATGGTTTTCTGATAGATGAACATACGTTTATTTTATAATCTGTTTTATTCGTTCCTCAATTTTCTGCCAAGGCTGATTTAGATTCACTGTTCTTACATATATATCATGGGAAGACCCATTGTAGTGATATGAGAAGTCAATATCTTCTGTTACAGTAGGATAAACCAATGTTCCATTAGCATTTAATGTGTATGCTTTTTGTGGATTCTCTTGATTTAAGATGTAGGAAAGAATCTGTGAAAGATGTTCCCTCCTCACTTTCTTCCTACCTCCATACTTTGAAACAAAAGCCTCTCGATAAAACTTTGCATCAAGTATATGTTTCTTCTGTGCTATGGAATTATATAGGGTTATATCTGTTTCCATCATTGGTAGAGCATCCCCACTCTCCTTGAACATCATACCGAATGGCGTAAGTTTAAATTCTATGTATTCACGATGCACTTCTGGATATTCTGTCTTGCAATGCTGTTTGCAAAAATTCATCAAGAAGCGCTCAAAAATTACATTCATTTGGAAGTCATCTTCAGTAAAATCAATAAATTCATACTTACCTTCATGTCTTTTGTTGGGCAATGTAGACTGCCATATCAACTTACAAACATTCAAGACCAATGCATAAAAACGATTATTACGATTAAGTTTAATACGTTCAAAGGTATTTATTACCACATCAACCTCTCTCATATGAGGAAATTTTCGCATTGTCTTTCTAACCCTCTGCCTGATTTCTTCATCAAGACTGTCTAATTTGACAAGCCGCTTCAATGTTGAAAAAATCACTTTATTGATAAGCACATCATATGTTAAATCATCTATTTGGCATATGGTTTTACCTCGTCCATACATCCCTTTCTTCAATGTTTCTTCGAGATTCAACTTTCCACGTATTCCATTTACTTCTAATTCTTCGAATAAGTATTCTTGAACAAGCCCTCTACGCAATAACCGCTCACATGCCATAACCAAGACCGTAGCCAACAGGTTCTCAAGCGAATGGTAGTTTTTCCCATCCACTTTCAATTTGTTCAGTTGGTCATTAACATCCCAAGCATAACAAAGCAGGTAGTAAAGATTTTCTATAGGTATTTTAGGCAACATTTCAGAATCTCAATATTGTACAAATCTGTTCATACTTATCTTCGTCATCAAAACAGATTTCAGAAATGTATGGGAATAGTTCGTATTCACAGATACTCTCCCACCAAGTTTCGAAATCTTCACAACCATCTGTTTGACAGAAATAGCTATGACCTATTTCAAGCCCTCTGTCGATGGTTGCTATCAGATTATTTGCTGATTCCACTTTATCAATTATCTGCTCAACATGTTTTTTATCAATCCCTTTAGAAGTAAGGTAATCTTTGAAAGCTTCATTGAATTCTGGCATAATATGATAAAACTTAAAGCGACGTCGCAAAGCATAATCAACGATTGCCAAAGAACGGTCAGCAGTATTCATACAACCAATTATATACACATTGGCAGGCACAAAAAAGCGTTCTTCGTCCTCATTGCTATAAGTCAGCCTAAGGGCATATTCCTCCTTACGTTTATCAGCCTCTATAAGCATCATCAATTCTCCTAAAATCTTGCTGATATTACCTCGATTTATCTCATCAATAATAAATACAAATGGTTGGCTAGGCAAAAGACGGGCTTTATTGCAGAAATTGAAAAAGATTCCGTTTCGACGTTCAAAGCCATTCCCTTTAGAAGAAGGGCGAATACCTTGCACAAAATCCTCATAACCATATGACTGATGGAATTGCACCATTTCGATATTATCGTTCTTTATCTTGCCAATTAGCTGATAAGCTATCTTACGAGCCCAAAAAGTCTTACCGACACCAGGTGCACCTTCAAGAATAATATTTTTCTTCGATTTCAAAAGTTCGACCATTTTTAAAAAGTTCTCCTCACTAATGAATGGTTTATCTGTGTCAGAAGCGAAATCGTATTCTTCATAATTCTGCTCATCATCACTAATGTCATGCATATAAGTTTCATTATCTGCTTTTTGTTGTGCAAAAGGATCTTCGGGGTTTATCCACCAACTGAAAAAATCCATATATTTCCTAAAACACGATGAGGGACGATGGTTGCCAGTGGCTTTACTCTTTTCCATAAAGTCATTGTCTTCACGAAGTATCTTCTGCACCTCTTTAGCTGTTTCTGCATCCGGAATTTGATATAAAGTATCATAATCCTCCGTCAATTTAGAAATATACTCAGGAAGGATTGTATCAATATCATTCAGAATATAATTAGGGGTTGAATATTTCTCCACAAAAAAGCCAAAGCCTATCTCACGAGCATGCTCTATCGTCAAACGATCAATAACACGATAGTTCTTAAACTTGCCAAAGGTATCACGATACTTCTTGATTGTTTCACAATTTGAGATATACCTCAAATCCGCAACTAAGCCCTTCAATGTCCTTCTTGCGTGTACACGTCCTCT
>CAVBFA010000176.1:0-2315 GCA_963594595.1 Oscillibacter sp.
GAATTAAGATAAACTCCATAGGAGCATAAAGTTCTGTAGCTTCAGATTAAATCTAACGCAACAGAGGTAAATAAGTTTCAGCTTGATAATAATACAGACTATTCCACTATAACCATAAGGTGAGAACACTTCCCACCCGTCGGTTTAATGCGGACACACTTTACGTGCTGATAATCTGTTGTCAAATTACTGGTATTGACACAACAGGAGTTTGACTTTCCCACCGTATAAACACCATCACAGGTTTAATATTTGTTATACTTTCTCTTACACATTTAATTTCAATTTGCAAATCTAATCAATTATCCGCATTAATTTTTACATTTACGAAATATATTAACCATTTTTACCTATTCCGCACCTACACTGTTCTACGAATACGTGTTTTTTGGATATATATAAGATAGGCGGCACCTCGGAAGAAGAAATGAATAAATTCATTTCGTTCTTCTCTCGGTTTGCACTATCTTTGGATAAAATAGGCGGCACCTCGGAAGAAGAAATGAATGGATTCATTTCGTTCTTCTCTCGGTTTGCACTATCTTTGCAGAATAATACAAAATCAGATATGGCAACAGAACAGAAAAATGGAATAATCTATGGACTCAACGACCGTCCGCCATTCGTGGAATCGGTGTTCGCGGCGTTGCAGCATTTGTTTGCAATCTTCGTGGCGATAATGACACCACCATTGATAATAGCATCGCAGATGCAGCTCGACATAGAGACAACGAGCTTCCTCGTATCGATGGCGCTCTTCGCATCGGGAGTTTCCACATTCATACAATGCAAGAAATTCGGGGCCGTGGGCACCGGTCTGCTCTGCATACAGGGAACGAGCTATTCGTTCATAGGACCGATAATAGCGGCTGGAATGGGCGGCGGACTGGCTGTGGTGTTCGGTTCGTGTATGGCGGCATCGGTAGTGGAGGTGTTCGTGGGCAGCATACTGAGATATGCACGCAAGATCATCACCCCATTGGTGTCTGGAATTGTGGTCACGCTGATTGGTCTCTGTCTTATAAAGGTGGGGATATCGTCGTGTGGCGGCGGCAATGCGGCGATGGCAAACGGTACGTTCGGCGCTCTGCACAATCTCGGACTCGCAGCTCTGGTACTTGCCACAATCGTGTTTTTCAACAGCTGCAAGAACCGCTATCTCAGAATGAGTTCCATCGTAATCGGACTTGCCGTGGGGTATGTATTGTCGTGGGCGCTGGGATATATCGACTTCGATTCGGTGAAGAGTTTCGGAGGCGTGTATGTGCCGGTGCCGTTCAAATATGGACTTGACTTCGACCTCTCTGCCTTCATCTCGCTGAGCATAATATTCATTATAACGGCGATAGAGGCTTATGGCGACATCACGGCAAATTCAATGATTTCCGGCGAACCTGTGGAGGGTGACCTCTTCATGAAGCGTGCTTCGGGAGGTGTGGTGGCAAACGGTGTTTCGTCGTTTATCTCTGCCGCCCTGAACTCCTTCCCAAACTCCATTTTCGCACAGAACAACGGTATGATACAGCTCACGGGAGTGGCATCGCGCTACGTGGGATATTTCATCTCTGCCTTTCTCATCATCCTTAGCGTGTTTCCTGCCGTGAGTCTGGTATTCTCACTGATGCCGGAACCTGTGTTGGGAGGTGCCACACTGCTGATGTTCGGCACGGTGGCAGCATCGGGAATAAAGGTCATCGCCTCGCAGAAACTGGGTCGAAAGGAGATTCTGGTGCTGGCGATAAGTCTTGCCGGCGGACTGAGCGTGGAGTTCATGCCTGAGATTCTGTCGGGATTCCCAGAGACGCTGCGCAGCATTTTCTCATCGGGAATAACTACCGGCGGACTGCTCGCAATATTCTCAAACCTGCTGATAAGGATAAAGGAATAACGAGTTGACGAGTTGACAAGTTGACAAGTTGACGAGTAAACAAGTAGACAAATAAACAAGCAGACGAGTAGACAAGGATATCAGTTCTCCATTTTGAAATAAATGGCAACTTCCTTGTCTACTCGTCTGCTTGTTTACTTGTCTACTCGTCTACTGAATCACTTTCTTCTCTTTGTTGTAGACTTCCTTTTTGTAGTCTTCTTTTTAGAAGTGGTCTTAGTGGTCGTTGTTGTCTTGGTAGTGGTTGTAGCCACTGGCTTATAGTATTTCAGAGCCTCTGGCAACCATTTCTGTATGTCGGCGATACGCTTGGCGTCGGATGGGTGGTCGCTGAGGAAAGCCGGTGTGGTACTGGTGGAACTTGCCGCCATGCGCTGCCAGAAACTTACTGCCACGTTAGGGTCGTAGCCCGCCATCGCAGCAAAGA
>CAVBFA010000176.1:2325-6805 GCA_963594595.1 Oscillibacter sp.
CAAAGACGAGTCCCATATAGTCGGCCTCGCTCTCATTCTGACGAGAATAGTGGAGATTGCTGAATTTGCTTCCGAGTCCGAACACGCCCTGTGCTATGCTCGTGGTGTTTGAGCTGACTCCGGCACCGCTGAGCACGGCACCCAATATCTGCGATCCATACTGCTGCTTCATCTGCTTGCTAAGCTGCTCTGCCGAATGCTTTGCCACGGCATGGGCAATCTCATGACCGAGAACGATGGCGAGAGCACTCTCGTTTTGTGTGATGGGGAGCAACCCTTCGTATACCACGATCTTGCCGCCTGGCATACAGAAGGCATTTGCTGAATTGTCCTGCACGAGATTGAACTCCCAATTGTAGTTTTTCAGTTCTGCCGACTGGTTGTTGGCTTTGAGATACTGCTCCACGGCTGTGGCAAGGCGCTGACCAACACGTTTCACCATCGCCGTGTTTGTGGCGTTGGTAGACACCTTAGCAGTCTTCATGTAGCTGGTATACTCCTTGTTGCTGAGACCGAGCACCTCTTCGTCGGAAACGAGGATATGCTGTTTTCTGCCCGTAACAGGCACCGTGCTTGTGGTTCCACAAGACACTACTGTCAGCGTCATGACCGCCAACAGTAATTTGCTGATTCTTTTCATTTTCGTATGATGTTATTTTTTGATTGATTCATTTTTACTTCATAGCATCGTTTCTGTTCCATATCCGTCTGTCGCATGCAGCTGACTACCATGGAATCATACACGACAATGCAAATCAAGTGCAAATCGAGCGCAGAACAACAAGCTTGCTTGATTGTTATGCCGAGATGCAGCCTATCTTATGCAAAGTTAGAAAAATCCTACATACGATGATAATTTTGGAGGAAGTTTTTGTTTAATGACTCATCAACAATGACGAAAATCACAATGTTCATGACCTTCTCCTACACCAATTCTTTCTGATAATACAAGCAAGCCCTAACGACCGATTTGGGTTAAAAATTGGGCACGGTGCTTGCCCAACTGGGGTAGGCTGCTTTCACATCAGGGGCACGCTGCTTGCCCCTGTTGGGCAGAATTGCAGTCAGACGCCTGTCCAAAAAATCCGTATTGCAACACCCATATTCCTGTTTTCAGGATTCTGCCAACGCATGCAATTCCTCTCATCTGGAAATTCCTCTCAAAAGTTCTGACAACAGACGATTGTTCTCTAACAACATGTCGGACCAGCTTCACAGCCAGTCCGACATGGGTATATAATACAAAAACATTATGAATTTTATCTTAATGGGCAATCATCAAGATGATAATATGTAAATTACTTGACTAAAAAGAAAATCCTTGCTACTGTAGCGTCGCATTGCATTTACGGCACTTGCGCTCACAATAGCGCTCGCACTGAGCGCAGATGTCATACCCGAGCAGTGCTCCGAGCATGAAGTCCTCCTCTGGAGTGAGCTTGCTGAGGGGACGCGTAACCATCAGCCGTATGGCATCCATACACTCCTTCTTGCCGAAGAAGAGGTTCATGCGGTCGTTGCCAACGGGCTGTATGATATAGTCTATGTTCTGACGCTTGAGACGCTCCAGAGCGTAACACTCATATTTCTTGTTGAAAGTGAACAGTACCATTTGTCTGACGCCCTTCTTGAACTCATAGATATGATTCATCAGGACCTTCATGTCTATCGGCATTACGCTCGCAGTGTCTTGCATCATCATTTTGCTTTAATTGTTAGTTCCGTATATTGTTATTGTCAACAAGTCAGTCACCCACGGGAAACACTCCCCTACACTCTATCCGGTTCGGGAGTCACCACGGGAAACGTCAACCCGCAGGTGTACTGTCCTGTCAACGGTGTTCCGCAACCAATATGTTGCAGACCGTCAATTTTATGTAAATTCTATGGCTTAGACATCGTGACTTACAGTTCACCCTTGATGTCATCCAGCCATGCGTCAATGCGTCCTGGGGTCTTGTCGTCTTCGTTTATATCGTCGAGAGCGAGACCCACGAACTTGCCATCAACCACAGCTGCTGAATCGTCGAATGTATAATCATCGGTTGATACCTGACCAACGAATTTCACGTCCTTGTCCTGAAGGGCAGAATAAATCTCGTCCATACCGCCGCAGAAGGTGTCGCCATACGACTCGCAGTCGCCACAGCCGAAGAGCGCCACGGTTTTTCCATTGAGGTCGAGTTTCTTCAGTTTGTTCAGTCCGTCATACCAATCGTCCTGAACTTCTCCGGCGCCCCATGTTGAAGTGCCGAGAATGAGATTCTCCGCCTCGTTCACCTGAGCGTCATCGAGGTTTGCCACGTCTACCACTTCTGCTCCGAGCTTTTCCGCGATTGTCTCAGCGATGCTCTGACAAGTTCCTGTTGAGGAACCATAAACAACCAATGTCTTTTTCATATTCTATCTCTCTATATTACTAAGTTTGAAAATTCAAAGAATCAATATGAAAAAAGAAAACTCCTTGTCTACTCGTCTCCTTGTCAACTTGTCAACTCGTCAACTTGTCAACTCGTAAGAATTATCCTTTTCACGGTTGCAAAGGTACGGCATCCGCCACAATGCTGCAATACCTAAAATTAGGGTTTGTGCGAAATACCTAAAAGTGATTATATGGGAACGAAAGGAGGAACAGAATATCTTATGCGCTATTTCCTGAACACGCAAGACCCTGTGAAACCGGGCGTTACCGATGTGGTCTGCACGACATACACACCTGCCGGAAGTGACGACAGACTGACGCCGGAAGGATCGGAAGACAGGCGTACCGTCTTTTGGAGCATCCTCTTTCCCGCCACAGAATATATCGCCACGCTTACCCTCTCTGCCGGAACTTCGCCATCGGCAGAGAGCCACACCGTATCGTCTGCATATTTGATAGCGAGACGGGAAGGATGGTGACTGGAAATCTCGCTTATGCCATCGAGACCAAGTACACAGAGCAGACCGGCATAGGCATCTATCTCTCCATATCCCCAACGGTTATCCTTTTCTCCCTGCTGGGCGCCGTCCCTACGATGGCACGTTGCCGCCAGCACATCCATCACCTGCCGGGTGGTGAGATCTGGATTGGCCTGCAGCCACAAGGCTATCGTACCGGCAACGACGGGTGTTGACATCGAGGTGCCGAGGAATGCCGCCCAAGGGTAGGTGCGGTCATGGAATCGGGAAGTGGCTACGGTATAATCTTTCACGCTGCCCTCCGGATTTGCCTCTATGAAATAACTGCTTGCCGATGACACCACATGAGTGCCGTTGGCAACGACATCGGGCTTGATGCGCCCGTCGCGGGTCGGACCGACAGAGGAATAGTCTGCCACTTCGCCGTCGTGACCGCAATCATAGGTCTGCGCCACACCGTCGGCATTGACGATATGGTCGCGGTATGCCGTGGCTCCAACGCATATCACCGACGGGGCACAGCCCGGACTGCCTACACTGTATGCCGGTTCGCCGCCACTTATCGAAGGGTTTATCTCACTGGGATAGAACTGTGTGGCACTACTGTAGAAATCCACTGCGGCTTCCTCGCCAACGGCCTCGGCAGAGAGGAACAGCGACCACCCCACCCCGCCTTGCATCTCTGCCAACAGGTAGTAGGCTATGAGGTCTGGATTGAAATATGCACGGCATGCCTGGATGGTGTATTTCAACCGGTGACCGAAAAAGTCTACGGAGTCTACCACCGTGGAGTCTTCGGCATTAAGGATATCGGCGGTAGGAATATACAGTTGCTCTCTGTCCGTGGCTGAGGTGTATGCCGAGAGGCATATCTGAAACGGGTTTTCTGAAGCCATGCAGAAATAAGTACGGTCTGACTGCGAAAGGAAGAACACTCCGTCGCGTTCCACCCCACGTGGCTTATGCTGATATGTCCTGCGTGACCCGTCGTTTCCGGCACTTGCCACAAGTATACGGCCCGGCCCCTGTATCTGTCCGAGCACTTCCTCGAAAAGCCGTTCATCATCGTCGAACGACTGCGAACTGCCCTCACTGAATGATATGACACAAGGTTTGCCCACCTCCTGGGCATAGTCGAAGATGTATTTGAATCCAAGGACATCGGTTGCCGATGTGTATTTGTATAACAGTTCTTCGGGAATCAGCGGCAGGTCTGTATTCACGGCATTGCTCACGATGCAGATATCGGCATCGTATGCCATACCGCGATAAGGAGTGTCGAACCCCGTGCCGGCAGCTATTCCCAAGGTGTGGGTGCCGTGGGTCTCTATCAGTCCGTCATGGGAGTGGGCATAGGCGAGAATATCCTCCGGCGTGCGATAGTCAGCGCCGACATACATTCCGCTGCCGATACTGTCTGGCGAAAGCTGGTCCCAGAAGCGCCGTATGCGTGTAGCAGTGAGCGTGGTATCATAGAAATTGGGATTCGTCACATCAAAGCCTACGTCCATGACGCCGACCACCACTCCCTGTCCGGTATAAGCCTGGGGCAAAGAGCTGCCGTTCCACACCGCAGGGG
>CAVBFA010000177.1:0-3401 GCA_963594595.1 Oscillibacter sp.
GTATGTGTGAGCGCCGGTCACCTTGTCCTGCTGAACGCCGAACTCCAGTGCGAGAGCCTGCTGCAGACGTGTAGAGTCGAGAGCAGCGAG
Organism: Oscillibacter sp.; assembly: GCA_963594595.1. Lineage (GTDB taxonomy): Bacteria > Bacteroidota > Bacteroidia > Bacteroidales > Bacteroidaceae > Prevotella. The sequence goes on from CAVBFA010000177.1 coordinate 91, forward strand.
AGAAGTCAGCTGGCTTGGCTTCAGACCAGAGTGGATGAGTGCTGTCAGAGCTGTTACGTCAGCAGGGTTGAAGATAACAACCACGTGCTTAACCTCAGGACAATACTTCTTGATGTTGTCACCGAACTCAGCGGCGATCTTGCAGTTGCCCTTCAGCAAATCCTCACGTGTCATACCGTCCTTGCGAGGAGCACCACCAGAAGAAATGATATATTTAGCACCAGTGAAAGCCTCTGCCGGGTCAACTGTATATGTTACGTTAGCGCCAGGGAATGCACACTGCTGTATTTCGTCGAATACGCCGTGAACACCTGGCTCATAAATATCATAAAGACAAATGTTAGGAGTGAGACCGAGCATCAAAGCGCTCTGTACCATGTTAGAACCGATCATACCGCCAGCACCGACGATAACAAGTTTTTCGTTAGTTAAAAATTCCATAGTTGTAAATTTATTTTTATGTATATTTGTTGTCTTGTCATTCGCACCGCAAAGTTAGGAAAAAAAACTCGATAACTGGCAACATAATCGTCTTATAATTTGTTATTAATTATGAAAAGCTTTACCTTTGTAAAGCAGATTTTACAAATATCAGATTAAACACTATGATTATGACACAAATGATTCAAGATAGGCTCGCGGCTCTGCGTGAAGAGATGCGTAGAGAAAGCATCGACGCCTTTATCTTTCCAAGCACCGATCCCCACAACGGAGAGTACGTGCCGGCACATTGGGAAGGCAGGAAATGGATAAGCGGTTTCGACGGCAGTGCCGGAACGGCAGTGGTGACAATGGACAAGGCTGCGCTATGGACCGACTCCAGATATTTCATCGCGGCAGAAGAGCAGCTGCAAGGCACGGAGTTCAAGCTGATGAAAGAGCGCGTTGAAGGAACTCCCACCATCTCGCAATGGCTCGGAATGTCGCTCGCCCATATCAACGGTGCTGTAGTGGGACTCGACGGATATGTGAATGCTGCCAACGAGGTGAGAGGACTTGCCGAAGAACTGCGCCGGCAGGGAGGAATCACCATCCGCACCAATTTCGACCCTCTGGACATCATCTGGAAAGACCGTCCTGAAATCCCCCTGAACACAGTGGATCAGCATCCGCTGGAATATGCCGGAGAGACTGCGGAAAGCAAACTCCAGAGAATTAGGACCGTGGTGAAGCGGAGTGGGGCAGAGGCGTTACTCGTGACAGCCCTCGACGACATCGCATGGACACTGAACCTGCGCGGCTCCGACGTGCATTGCAATCCTGTGGCAGTGGCTTATCTCCTCATCGATGTGGAGAAGACTATATTATATATAAATAAGGTGAAACTTGCGCCATCTGCAGCCGACGCTCTCAAGGCAGCCGGAGTGGTGGTGGAGGATTATGGAAGTGTAGTCGAAGGACTTCGTCATTTCGATGGCTACAATATCCTGCTCGACCCCAATCAGGTGAACTATGCCCTCTTCTCTGCCGTCAGTGCAAAGAAAGTGGTAGAGACTGCCTCTCCGGTGCCATATCTGAAGTGTGTGAAGAACGAAGCCGAAATCCGTGGATTCCATAGCGCCATGCTCCGCGACGGCGTAGCAATGGTGAAATTCCTCCACTGGCTGAAACCCGCCGTTGAGGCTGGCGGACAGACAGAGCTGACTGTTGAGAAGAAACTCACGTCGCTCAGGGCTGAGCAGCCGCTTTTCAAGGGAGTCTCGTTCGACACCATCGCCGCATATCAGGAACATGGAGCCATCGTTCACTACGAGGCTACACCTGAAACGGATGTGGAACTGAAACCGAGCGGTTTCCTCCTGCTCGACAGCGGAGCGCAATATCTCGACGGTACGACAGACATCACCCGCACCATACCTCTCGGACCAGTGACCGAGGAACAGAAGAAAGTGTATACCCTCGTGCTAAAAGGTCATATACAACTGGAATTGTGTAAGTTCCCCAACCATGCCAGCGGCACCCAGCTCGATATCCTGGCAAGACAGACGATGTGGAAAGAAGGACTCAACTATATGCACGGCACAGGACACGGCGTAGGCAGCTACCTCAATGTGCACGAAGGTCCTCATCAGATAAGGATGGAATGGAAACCGGCACCGCTCCAGGCAGGCATGACCGTGACCGACGAACCTGGACTATATCTCGCCGGCAAGTTCGGAGTGAGAATTGAGAACACGCTGATAGTCAAAGACTTCATGGAGACGGAGTTCGGCAAATTCTTGCAGTTCGAGTCGCTCACCCTCTGTCCGATAGACCTTGACTGTGCCGTTCTCGACATGCTTTCGGCAGAGGAGAAACAATGGCTCAACGAATATCACAAGATGGTATACGAGAAGCTCTCCCCATTGCTCAACGACGAAGAGAAGGAATGGTTGAAAACTAATACCGCAAGGATATGATGAATATCCGGAAATACAGCGTGCTTGTCGCCTTGATGATGATTGTAACTTGTGGACAGTCAGCGGCAAGCCGCTTTGAAGAGAACGAAAAGTCTGGCGACAAAAGCCTGCCGGCAGATATATTGGGCTACGGCAAAGACGCTCGTGGCAAGGAGTGCTATGGACTCCGCATGGGAGGAAACGGCGGCACGCTGGCTGCTTTCTTCTCCAAAGACAGCAGCTATGTAGCCATTATTACCTGCGACACGACGAAGAAGGGGAAAACGGGTGATGTGGGACTCCTTAGCGTATACTCAGCCAAAGACAGTAAACAAGCCGCTTGGGTAAGGGAAATAAATCCAAAGACCACTTCCTTTTCCATCAATGGCCCGTATATGGTTTCCGAGATGCAGCTTGAAGTGGGGAAGGACAAGGAAATACGCAATTACGTGGAGTTCAGAAAACTTGAAACAGGCGAGGTGCAGTCCTTCCTCCAGATCACTCCGGTCTATGTCAATGACTCCCTGGATATTGTGCTTGGTGTGGGAAATGATGCCTTTCCGGATCTTTTCGCGTACAGGATTTCCGACGGTTCGTTTTTGTGGGAAAGTGACAAATGGACTTCGCAAACCAAAAGATGCTATACCGAACTGTATGACGACAAGACCCTGTTTGCCGTTGCAGGCAACTTGTATAAGATAAACCTGGAAACGGGAAAGGTGAGCAAGAAGAAGGTGAGGGCATACGACGAAGGCTTAGACGCATCAGCTTCCTTTATGGGTGGTCTCGTCGGCTCTCTTCTTTCGACAGTTTTGTTTGGACCGTCACGTTATTATTATTATCTGTACTGCCCGATGAGAAAGCCGTTGGGCTATCTCGGTTCCAATATCTGTTTTGAGAACGGGAATGTATATATGGCAGACTGTTCCAACG
>CAVBFA010000177.1:3438-6724 GCA_963594595.1 Oscillibacter sp.
CTATTGCTTTGACATGATGCTGAAAGAAAAGTGGAGGACAAAACTTGGCGCCATGGGAGGCAATATCGTGTTGAAGGCGGATTCGCAGAAACTCTCTGTCTTCAGCAACGGCTACGGAACAGCCGACGACGATAAGAAAGTGGACATGGGCAAGGCATTCTATCTGGAACTCTATTCGCAGAGCGGAAGAAAAATCATGGGACAGTCCTTTTCCAAAGGCAAAGACGCCGTCCGTGATACATTGGCAAATGGCGAAACTTTGAAGACTTTGCTTTTTAAAAATTCTATTGTCTGGCCGTCGGAGGACATGAGGGATGTCCGTACCGTGGAGTATCCGAAGAAGACGTATGGTAAATTCCGGAATTTCATTAAGGGACAGGCGTATCTCGGCGTGGAGAAAAGAAGTCGGTTTGAATGCATGGACAAAAGTGAAGGATGTCTCGTCGTGAACGACAAGGACAGCGCTTTCGTAGTAAAGGATGACGGAAAAGTGGAACGCAGTTATAATGCGTCAAACGTTTACACGAAATATCTTGAGCTTGACAACCTGTCGTTTTTGAAGAACAGCAACGGGAGAATGCGGTTCTTTATTACAGACAAGGATATCGAGCTGAAGGTAGAGCTTGACGATGACGTGATAGATGTGTATAGATTTGCCGATGGAGTAATCGTGGCAAGAAAGAGCGGCTATGTATTTATAGACGGCGGCAAACTGAAAGAATTCGGAAAGTAGGCTGCTTTCAATGGGAAACTTGCTCGTTTTTACAGTGAAACTTGCTGGTTTTTAATGGGAAACTTGGCTACTTTCCATGAGAAAGTATGCAACTTTCTTATATTTTGACGTAAAAACTTGCAAGATTTGAAAAATAGAAGTAATTTTGCAGCCGCTTATCAAAGCATCTGATAGATAATAAATTAAGTATAACCAAATAAAACAAAAAAGAAAAAATGATTATTGTACCAGTTAAGGAAGGCGAGAACATCGAGAGAGCCTTGAAGAAGTTCAAGAGAAAATTTGAGAAGACAGGTGTTGTTAAGGAGCTTCGTGCTCGTCAGCAGTTCGACAAGCCATCTGTACTCAAGAGACTCAAGATGGAGCGCGCTATCTATGTTCAGCAGCTGAGAGACGCTGAGGAATAATCTCCTTCAAGAGAGACGTTTTAATAAAGTTTTTTTGAACAATTCTTTTGTAACAGGAGGTGTACTTAGGTAGATAATCAAAAGAATATTTAAGGTGCCGGGACTTCATCGTAAGTCGGAGCCCTTGCAAAGATGATACATTCGCACATTGATTCAAGTGCAGATGTATCATCTTTTGTTTTTATCCATAACGACCGATTGGAGAAGGTAAATGAGCACGCTGCTTGCCCAACTGGGGTACGCTGCTTTCTCATCATGGGCACGCTGCTTGCCCCTGTCGGGCAGAATTGCTGTCAGACGCCAGTCCCATAAGTCGATGTTGTAGTTCCCATATTCCTGTTTTCAGTATTCTGCCAACGCAGGCAATTCCTGTCGTCAGAATTCCTCACACCTGACAATTCCTTTTATCAGCCAACCATCCAGACAATTGCCTGACAATCGGATGGTGGTCAACTTCTTGTTTGTTAGGGCGTTACGGCGAAAAACCAGATGGTCTGACAGTTTTTTGAAAATTCTTGATTTTACTAAAAATCAGCGTTATGGGCAACTTTTACTCATATCGATACTCGCTATTACTCATCAAAAGCCAAACAAAATCCATCCTTCTAAAAAACAAAAATCCAAGCAAGCCCTAATGGTCGATTGGGGTTAAATTAATTCCGCCAACGGGTTAGATAAATGTCCTGGAAACCGTTTTGAACTAAAAAAGAAGCAGAAAATTTTGTCAATTGAAGAAAAGTGAGTATTTTCGTAGCGGAAAACAATCCACAAGTGACGAATTGATGATGATAAGGCGTTTTTTAGACTATCTGCGTTACGAGCGCAATTTCTCAGAGAAGACGATGCTCGCATACGGTAAAGACCTGACCGAACTCGAAGAGTATTTTAGGAATGTCGACGCCGGACTGTCGTGGAACACCATCGACTCAGACATCATTCGCGGATGGATGGAGAAAATGATAGACAAAGGCAACGTGGCGGCGTCGGTCAACAGAAGACTCAGCGCCGTGAGGTCGTTCTTCAAGTTCGCCCTCTCCCACGGACTCGTGGACAAAGATCCCTCACGGATAATCGAAGGGGTGAAGAAAAACAAGCGCCTTCCGGTATTCGTTAAAGATTCAGAGATGCAGGAACTGCTCGATGAAACGATGTGGGACATGACGAAATTCATAGACGTGTGCGCCAGAACGATAATAATGGTGTTCTATGAAACGGGGATGCGCCTCTCGGAACTGACGTCGCTCGACGACGATGCCGTAGATTTCGTAAACCTTCAGGTAAAGGTGACCGGAAAACGCAGCAAACAGCGCATCATCCCATTCGGCGAGGAACTTAAAAAGGAGATCCTTTATTATATAAAGGTTAGAGACGAGAGCGTAACGCGTCACACCAATGCCCTGTTCGTGACGAAAAAAGGCATACGGATGGATGACGCAGCCGTAAGATACCGGGTTGAGAAAAACATCTCGCGGGTCTGCACGGCAAAGAAACGCTCTCCCCACGTGCTCCGCCACACCTTCGCCACCACGATGCTCAACCATGGCGCCGGACTGGAAAGCGTGCAGAAGCTGCTCGGACATGAGAGTCTGGTCACCACGGAGATCTATACACACACCACATTCGAGAAACTTAAACAAGAGTACAAAGCCGCTCATCCGCGGCGATAACCTTTTTAATATAGGAGAAAGAACTATGGAAATTAAGATTAAATCAATTCACTTCGACGCAACAGAACAGTTGAAGGCATTCATCGAGAAGAAAGTAGAGAAGTTGTCAAAGACTTATGAGGATATCCAGAACACAGAAGTACAGCTGAAAGTCGTGAAGCCGGCAACGGCCATGAACAAGGAGGCAAGCCTCAGTGTTACGGTGCCTGGAAGCAAACTTTTCGTAGAGAAGACATGCGACACTTTTGAGGAGGCAATCGACCAGTGTGTGGACTCTATGAAGGTTCAATTGACCAAATTTAAAGAAAAATCAAGGGAAAATTAAAAAAAAAGCCCAAAAGTTTTGGTGGTTTAAAAATAATGCGTACCTTTGCAGCCGTGTTCAAGACACATCGCTTGCGACTAGCCAATACGGCTGCAAGGTTTGCCTCTTTAGCTCAGTTGGCCAGAGCACGTGATTTGTAATCTCGGGGTCGTTG
>CAVBFA010000178.1:0-6657 GCA_963594595.1 Oscillibacter sp.
TCTACCCTAAAGAAAAAAGGATAAAGGCAGGGGCGGTTTTCAGTATCAACAGTCTGGAACAGGAGCGTCGAAATATAACATCAGCCCTGACCAACAATGGATATTACCACTTTCACAAGAATTTCATATCGTATACGGCAGACTCAATACCTGGCAAAGAACTTGTAGATCTGATACTCCACATTGCAAAATACGAAAAACCAGGAGTAAAGACAGACACTCTACATACTTGCTACAAGATAAACAACATTATCTACAGCAGTACTGAAGGAGACAGGATCCCATTGCGAGCCAATGTGCTTAAGGAAAACACATGGCTCGAAGAAGGTAAGCCCTTCAGTTCTGAAATGCTCAAAAGAACATATAACAGTCTCGGAAAGCTTCAAGCTGTGAAATACACGAACATTCAATTCAAAGAAGCAGGTGAGAACCTGCTCGACTGCAACATCAGAGTGAGTCCGAGCACCCCCAACAGTATCAGTTTCCAACCTGAAGGTACAAATACAGCCGGAGACCTTGGTGCCGCAGTATCGCTTACATACGAAAACAGGAATCTGTTCAGAGGTTCCGAGGTGTTTAGCGTGAAACTAAGAGGTGCTTACGAAGCGATAACCGGTCTTGAAGGCTACCAGAATCAGAATTATATAGAATACGGAATAGAGTCAAAGATTCTTTTCCCCAGCTTCATGTGTCCGTTTCTGTCATATGACTTCAAAAGGCGTTCTTACTCTTCGACGGAAATCGGAGTGAGCTATAACCTGCAAAACCGTCCAGAGTTCCACAGGCGAGTATTCTCTGGCTCTGTAAGATACAGATGGACAGACTCCAGCCAAAGACACCAATACAAAGTTGACATCATAGACCTCAATTATGTCTACATGCCATGGATATCATCTACATTCAAAAACAACTATCTTGATAATGTAGACAATAAAAACGTCATTCTGAAATACAACTACGAAGATCTCTTCATCATGAAAATCGGATTTGGAATGACATACAGCCACAAGAACAATGCATTCAAGATAAACTGCGAAACAGCTGGCAATATCCTCAACGGCATATCACATATAACAAAAATGCAGAAGGATGCCAGCAAGCACTACAAGATTTTCAATATCGCTTATGCCCAATATGCGAAATTTGACTTCGACTACACACACCAGTTTTCGTTCGACCAGAACAACCAGCTTGTCATGCATGCAGCTCTCGGAGTGGCCTATCCTTACGGCAACAGTACTGTTTTGCCGTTTGAAAAGAGATATTTCTCTGGTGGCGCGAACTCGGTCAGAGGCTGGAGCGTACGCGGACTCGGCCCTGGTAGCTTCAAGGGCAAAGATGGCGCCATTGACTTCATAAACCAAACCGGAGATATGAAACTCGACCTCAATATGGAATTCAGGACAGCCTTATTCTGGAAACTACACGGAGCGGCATTCATTGATGCAGGAAACATTTGGACATTGAGAGAATACAAGGAACAACCAGGCGGACAGTTCCATCTTGACGCTTTCTACAAACAGATTGCTGTTGCCTATGGATTGGGGATTCGCTTGAACTTCAGCTATTTCATCCTGCGCTTCGACATGGGAATGAAAGCAATAAATCCAGCTTACGAATCTAAAAATGAACACTATCCAATATTCCACCCGAACATGAACAGAGATTTCGCATTTCATTTCGCTGTAGGAATGCCATTCTAAATAATCACAAACAACTAACAGAAAAATACAAATCAAGTGACAAATCACTTCTGTCAGATAGTCTTTCGGGAACGACAAGACTTACACAATTCAAAGGGGGAAAGGATTCTACACATTTTCAACATAATTAAGGGGACATATCTCATGACATGCCCCCTTAATTTATGCTTCCAACGGACCCTTGTTATTCTTTTCCGTCAATTTCTGCTTCATGAACCTTAATCAGCTCCTGCTGAATATCATTAGGAACAAGTTCATAGCTTGCGAACTTAGTTGTGAACGAAGCTCTACCGCCTGTTATAGAACTCAGCGAGATGCTGTAGTTTGAGAGTTCCTTCAATGGAATCTTCGCCTGAAGCTTCTGATAACCTGCCTCAGAATCCATTCCCATGATTAGAGCACGGCGTCCCTGAAGGTCACTCATCACATCTCCCATGAAATCTGAAGGAACAAAAACTTCCAGATCATAGATAGGCTCAAGAATCTTTGGACCTGCATTCTTGAACGCCTCTGAGAACGCATTTCTTGCAGCCAACATGAATGACAACTCATTGCTGTCTACCGGATGCATCTTTCCATCATAAACGACGACGCGTACATCACGAGCATAGCTTCCTGTAAGTGGACCCTGTTCCATACGCTCCATCACTCCCTTCAAAATTGCAGGCATGAAACGTTGGTCGATGGCTCCACCAACAACAGAGTTGATGAATACAAGTTTGCCGCCCCAATCCAAATCAACGACCTCCTTGTTCTTGATATTCATCTTGAACTCCTGGCCATTGATATTGTAAGAAACAGGATCCGGCATTCCATCAGCATAAGGCTCTATTATAAGATGCACCTCACCAAACTGGCCTGCACCACCCGACTGCTTCTTGTGACGATAGTCTGCACGTGCGAGTTTTGTGATTGTTTCACGATATGGAATACGTGGTTCCTGATACTCAACCTGCAATTTTTCGTTATTTTCAAGTCTCCATTTCAATGTGCGCAAATGGAACTCTCCCTGTCCGTGAACGATAGTCTGACGAAGCTCCTTACTCTGCTCAACTACCCATGTCGGATCCTCCTGTCTCATCTTTGTAAGAGCAGCCATAAGCTTTTCTGTATCAGCTTCATTGACAGCCTTTATCGCACGTGAATACTTAGAATTAGGATATTTGATGAAATCGAATCTATTCTCGCAGTCTTTACTGTTGAGAGTATTACCGGTCTTGACATCCTTCAATTTTACAGTACAACCGATGTCCCCAGCCTGCAATTGTTCTACAGGCTGACGGTTAGCTCCTGCACATACGAAGATATTCGCCATACGCTCCTTTGATCCACGGTCTGCATTCGCCAAATCATCACCTGGCTTCACGCTTCCGCTCATAACCTTGAAGTATGAGACTTCACCAATATGCGGCTCTACTCCTGTCTTGAAGAAATACAAAGAAGTAGGTGCGTCAATCTCGGCAGGAACTTCCTGTCCTCTCGTATTATGTACTTTCGGCATGTCGCTAACAAACGGAACCACGTTGCCAAGGAATTCCATCAAGCGACGAACGCCCATACTCTTGCCTGCACAAACGCAGAACACAGGGAATATCGAGCGTGTGATGAGTCCCTTGCGGATACCCTCGCGCATCTCATCCTCTGTAAGAGTCTCTTCTTCAAAGAATTTCTCCATCAGAGTTTCGTCGTTCTCTGCAGCAGCCTCGACTAGCTCCTTATGGAGAGCCATAGCCCTCTCCATCTCTTCTTCAGGAATATCCTCGATGATAGGTGCACCGCCCTCAGGCTTCCATGAATATTTCTTCATGAGAAGCACGTCGATAAGGGAATTGAACTCTGGTCCCGTATTCAAAGGATACTGTATCTGCACGCACTTGGTGCCGTAAATATCTTTCATCTGTGCAATAATGGATTCAAAATCACACTTCTCGCTATCCAACTGGTTTACGAGGAAGATAACCGGCTTCTTCAGTTTGTCTGTATATCTAAATAAATTCTGAGTTCCGACCTCCGGACCATACTGACCGTTAATAAGCACCAATGCCTGGTCTGTGACATTAAGCGCTGTAATTGCTCCACCCACAAAATCATCTGAGCCAGGGCAATCGATAATATTCAGTTTCTTGTTATTCCACTCCACATTAAATACAGTAGAAAATACGGAATAGCCATATTCCTGTTCTACTGGAAAGTAGTCACAAACCGTGTTCTTTGCTTCTATTGTACCACGGCGCTTGATGACACCACTTTCATACAACATCGCTTCGGCAAGAGTAGTCTTGCCGGAACCCGCACTGCCAAGCAAGGCAATGTTCTTGATTTCATTAGTCTGGTAAACTCTCATGTTATTATAGATTTTAGGTTTGTCGTTCCAAGTGCTTTTATGTTCTTGTGGCGACTTAATTAGATTTAACGGCAACTAAGTTATCGTATTTTCTCCATTTTACAAAATATTTGCTACAAAAAATCCTGTTTTTTAAAACATATTAGTACTTTTGCAATACAAAAATTACAAATTATGTCAGGATTATACGTTCACATCCCATTTTGCAAGAGCCGCTGCATCTATTGCGGCTTCTATTCAACAACCCACGAAGAACTTCGTTCACGCTATGTTAACAGCCTCTGCGAAGAATTAAGGTTGAGAAGGGATTATCTGGACGACAGCATCTCCACGATATACCTTGGAGGCGGCACGCCTTCACAGCTCTGTCAAACTGACATTGACAGGATTTTCGATGCCATATATAAATATAATAAGGTGGAAGACTCCATAGAAGTGACTATTGAATGCAACCCTGACGACATCACGGAATCTTTTGCCGATTATATAAAAAGCTCTCCCATCAATAGGGTCAGTATGGGAGCACAGTCTTTTTCTGACGATATTCTATCATTCATAAGGAGAAGACACAATGCGTCACAAACCATATCGGCTGTGAAAAGGCTGAGAAAGGCAGACGTGTCGAACATCAGCATTGACCTTATGTTCGGATTTCCACAAGAAAGCATACAAACATGGAGGAATGACATTGAAAGCGCCCTCAACCTGGAGGTGGAGCACATCTCTGCTTATAGTCTGATGTTTGAAGAAGGGACAGCAATGACAAAGCTTCTTCTCGAGAACAAAATAAAGGAATGCGACGAAGAAACGTATCTTGCCATGTACAACATACTTATAGACGAACTTGTTGCTGCCGGATACGAACAATACGAGATAAGCAACTTTGCGAAAAGCGGTTACCGGTCAAGACACAACAGTAGTTATTGGAACGACATCCCATATCTGGGCATCGGAGCTTCTGCACATTCTTTCAACCGAATGTCAAGGCAATGGAACATTGACGACATATCATCCTACATGGAATCTATCAGCAAAAGCACTATCCCTGCCGAAACTGAATTTCTAACCAAGGACTCAAGATTTGACGATGTGGTAATGACAAGGCTACGCACATGCGAAGGCATTGACATGACCGGCATAAAGAAAGACTTTGGCGAAGACTATCTTGCCTTTCTGAACAAAGAAGCTGCCCCACATATAGAAAATGGACTGATGACACTCGAAGGCAGCCACCTACACCTGACAAGGAAGGGACTGTTTGTGAGCGACAGCATTATCAGCGACTTGATGCACGTATAGGAAACAAGAAACTAGAAGCATAATCTTCACTCTAACGATTTGCGTAGATACATTGAAGCAGCGTAATGCAAAGACCATACGCTGCTTCAATGATATTACATATAAAGATGAATTACTTCTGTATCTTGTTGTCAACAGGGAAAACCACTACCGGATTATAAGACTTGGCCTCTTCAAAATCCATCAGTGCATAAGCAATTATTATAACAGTATCACCTACAACACATTTCCTTGCAGCTGCACCATTAAGGCAAATACAACCGCTACCACGCTCTCCCTTGATTATATATGTTTCAAAACGTTCTCCGTTATTGTTGTTTACTATCTGAACTTTTTCACCAGCTATAAGATTAGCCGCATCCATCAAGTCCTCGTCTATGGTTATGCTACCCATATAATTCAGATTTGCTTCTGTAACCTGAACACAATGCAGCTTGCTCTTCAAAACTTCAATCAACATGATAAATATCTTTTATTTGGCGTTATATTTTATATGATCTATAAGTCTGATGGGCTTCTTTCCACAATACACAGTAATACATCCTACCGTATCCGTAGAATCCTCCCAGTTCTCTACATCCTGCAATGTATCGCCATCAACAATAGAGAAGTATTCCACTTCTAATCCGTCCACGGCATTGATACTGTCCACCACCCAATCATGAGTTTCTTTCAAAGTGTGCTTCTTCGCATAATCCACACTCTCGTTTAGATATTTGAATATCATAGGAGCAATAGAGCGCTCATCTGGAGCCAACAATGTGTTGCGTGATGACTTTGCCAATCCGTCCTCTTCTCTGACAATAGGGCATTCAACAATATTCAACTTCAGACCTAGATATTTAACCAATGCCTTGATTACTGCAATTTGCTGCCAATCCTTTTCTCCGAAATAAGCCCTGTCTGGACGTACGATGTAAAACAACCGGCTTACAACCTGGCATACGCCGTTGAAATGTCCTGGTCTGTGAGCGCCTTCCATAACCGTTGTCACTGGAGGGAATTCAAAGCTTCTCGTATCAGGCGATGGATAAACTTCTTCTACAGAAGGAGCAAACACAAAATCAGCCCCTACGGATTCCAACAACTTACAATCCTCATCAAGTGTACGCGGATAAGTATTCAGGTCGGTTTTATCATTGAACTGGGTCGGATTGACAAATACTGACACTACAGTAACGTCATTGTCCGAAACACTTCTTTTAACCAGAGACGCATGTCCTGCATGAAGAGCTCCCATCGTGGGAACAAGACCTACCGTTTTTTTATTCTTACGAGCTTCGAACAACTCGTTCTGAAGGTCTGCTATCT
>CAVBFA010000179.1:0-6599 GCA_963594595.1 Oscillibacter sp.
CTCAGTTGGTAGAGCAACTGACTCTTAATCAGTGGGTCCAGGGTTCGAACCCCTGCAGACGTACTAAAGGAGACTGTAAAAAGTCTCCTTTTTGTGTTTTATGCGTTTTATACCTATTCTACACAAAATAAAATCAGTAATTTCACGGCATTACGAATGACGGAAAACGGAAAACAATAGCAATCTGAGCAAATTCAAAACTCTGCAATACTCGAAAATCCACAGCCTCCATGAACAGCAATACCCCTGACAACTACATAGTGACAAGCCCTGAATGGGAGTCGGCATGGAAAATAGCCAACGAAACAGGCAACAACCTCTTCCTGACAGGCAAGGCGGGCACGGGAAAAACCACTTTCCTGCGCCAGCTTAAAAAGAAATCAAAGAAGAGGATAATCGTAGTGGCGCCAACGGGAATAGCGGCGATAAACGCCAGAGGTGTGACCATCCACTCCTTCTTCCAACTGCCTTTCTCGCCCTACGTGCCAGGCACGCACTCGGGAAACCAACAACAGCAGCACTACAGATTCGGAAAGGAGAAACTGAGGATAATACGCGGCGCCGACATCATGGTGATCGACGAGGTGAGCATGGTAAGGGCCGATCTGCTCGACGCCATCGACGACGCGCTGAGGCGGCTGCGACGGAGCGACAAACCGTTCGGAGGGATGCAGATGCTACTTATCGGCGACCTGGAGCAGCTGGCACCCGTGGTGAAAGAGGAGGAATGGCGGATGCTCAGCCAATATTACGCCTCGCCATACTTCTTTGACAGCCGGGCGCTGAAAGCCACCGAATACGCCACAATAGAACTTAAACAGGTGTTCAGACAGGACGACACGCTATTCGTGGAACTGCTCAACAAGATACGCTCTAAAAACATCGACGATGCCGCTCTCAGCGCCCTGAACTCTCGCTGCATACCTGATTTCAAGCCACGCAAAGAAGACGGATACATAAGGCTCACCACACACAACCGCTTCGCACAGGCTATAAACGACAGGGAAATGGAAGCGCTGCCAACAAAGCCATACACATACACGGCAACCGTGGAGGGAGACTTCCCGGAACTCTCCTACCCCACAGACGGAAAACTGACACTGAAGATGGGAGCACAGGTGATGTTCGTGAAAAACGACTCATCTGCAGCCAAACTCTTCTACAACGGCATGATAGGAGAAGTGTGCGCCATAAACGAAAAGGGATTTAGCGTGAGACCTGCCGACAGGGGCGGCGTAATCGACGTGGAAAGGGAGACATGGCAGAACTGCAAATACAAGATAAACGCCGAGACCAACGAAATTGAAGAAGAGGTGGAAGGCACATTCAGCCAGTTTCCCGTGAAAACGGCATGGGCAATAACAATCCACAAAAGCCAGGGACTGACTTTCAGCCACGCCATAATCGACACACACGCTTCGTTCACACACGGACAGACCTACGTGGCACTGAGCCGATGCAAGACGCTACAGGGCATGGTGTTAGCCGCACCAATCACACGAAGTTCGCTGATAAGCGACTCTACGGTGGACTCTTACACCAGGGAAATCAGCAACGGCATCCCTACGGAGAGCGACGTGGAAAGGATGCGTCGCGCTTACACCACAAGCCTCATCACACGGCTCTTCGACTTCAAGGCTCTTGGTGTGGCGCTGGCAAACATCACCAGGGTCATCGACGAACATCTATACAAGGCGTATCCCGACCTGCTGAAGCAATACAAGGTGGTGCTGGAAACTTTCAGAAGCGACGTTGAGGCAGTGGCAGCAAGATTCAAGATGCAATACGAGAGGATGGCAGGAGAGGCGAAGGAAACGGTCGGTGGTTGCGTAGGCGACGAACTGCAGGGGCGCATAACGAAAGGGGCGGCTTATTTCCTGGAGAAGACAACTGCCATCTCTGAACTGCTGAAGAAAACGGAACTAGCCACGAACAACAAGCAGACAGCCAAACAGGCTGCCAACGCAAAGGAACTGCTCGCCGAGGCACTGATAATGAAAACGGGAATGCTGAAATATGCACGCAACGAGAAATTCTCCGTTGACGGCTATCTCACCCACAAGGCTGCGCTTCTCCTTGGCGACGACCGCCAAGGGGCTACTGCGGAAAGGAAAAGGACTAAAACGACCGCCAAGGCAGACATCCCCGAAGATGCCGCTCATCCATTGCTGTTCGAAACGCTGAAGCAATGGCGCTATGCGAAAGCCACGGAAGCAGGACTGCCGGCATACTGCATTCTGACCACCAAGGCGCTTACGGGCATAGCCTGTCTGCTGCCGACAGACATTCACACCCTGATGACAATCCCTCAGATCGGCAAAGTGAAAGCCGAGAAATATGGCGAGGAGATTGTCAACATGGTGTGGAAATACAAAGAAACTATTTTTTCCAAAGATCAGGGTCTTTGAGCACGGGCAGCGAAATGCTGTATTTCACGGCAAGGATTCTCACCACAACAACAGCCCAGAAGGTGATAATGGCCGTAATTGCCACAGGCACACCAACAAGCGTGCAAACCCAATACACAAGACCGCCCAGAATGCAGGCTATGGCATAGATCTCCTTGCGGAAAATCAGCGGCACCTCATTCACGAGCACGTCGCGAAGCACACCACCCGCAGCTCCCGTCATGCAGCCCATGATGATGGCCACCCAGAACGGATAGCCGGCAATCAGGGTCTTCTGCAATCCGGCGATGGTGAAGAGGGCAAGGCCAAGGGTGTCAAAGAGAAACCACGTCTTGCTGAGCCGCGTGAACTGACGCTTAAGCATCACGAAGGTGAGAAGGGCGAATGCCGTGCAGACCATATATATGGAATTTGTCATCCAGAAGGGTGCCTGTCCGAGCATTACATCCCTTATCGTACCGCCGCCGATAGCGGTGGCAAGACCTACAACATAACCGCCAAACCAGTCGAAGTTCTTCGACGAGGCGGAGCGTATGCCTGATATGGCAAACGCAAAAGTTCCGAGAAGCTCGATTATAAACTGCAACGACTCCATCAGCTGACCACGTTTTTAGGCGTTCCACCAATGAATGCCCTCACGTTGTCTACCGCTATGCGCATCAGGCGCTGGCGGGCATCAAACGTTGCCCATGCCACATGCGGCGTAATGAAGGCATTGCTGCATGAGAGGAGCGGATTGTCCTTGCGCGGAGGCTCCTGACACATCACGTCGGCACCATAGGCAGACAGCTGGCCAGACTTGAGCGCCTTTGCCACGTCGGCCTCGTTGACGAGAGGTCCGCGACCTGTATTGATTATGATTGCTCCGGGGCGCATCTTGGCAATGGTCTCTGCGTTTACGAGCTCACGGGTCTTGTCGGTGAGCGGACAATGAAGGGTGAGGATGTCGCACACTCCGAGAAGTCCCTCAAAGGTGGTCTTCTGTATTCCTTCGGGCAGACATGCCGAGTTCTTGCTCGTGTCGGCATAAACCTCCATACCGAAGTTGCGGGCAATGTTTGCCACCTTCATTCCGATATTTCCGAGTCCCACGATTCCGAGCGTGAGTCCTGACAGTTCAGGAAGCGGCGTGTCCCAATAACAGAAATCCTTGTTTGAACTCCATCTGCCCTCGCGGTTGAGGCGCGCATAGTGAGCCACACGGTTCGTGATGTTGAGAATGTGGGCAAAGGTCATCTGCACCACGCTGTCGGTACTGTAGGCAGGGATGTTGGTCACGGTTATTCCGCATTCAGCGGCGGCAGCCACGTCTACCACATTATAGCCTGTGGCGAGCACTCCTACATACTTCAACTTGGGCAGGCTCTTGAGCGTTTTCTCATCGAGCACCACCTTGTTCACGAGCACCGCGTCGGCATCTGCCGCCCTTGCGATGATGTCATTACTGTCTGTGCGGTCGTAGACCACCACTTCGCCCAGACTCTTCAATTCGTCCCAGCTAAGGTCGCCGGGATTCATTCCATATCCGTCTAATACTACTATTTTCATGATTTTCTTGTTTTTCAAGTTAATAAATTTCACGGAATCCCTAAAAGATTTCGGCAATGATCTCATTAGGCTAACCGAATGTTTTCATGGGGAATTCCTTGTTCTTTAAATGTTTCTCTCTTTTTCTGTCTGTTTATATTTGTCTGTTTATTATTTACCTGTTTATATAGTTGTCTGTTCAAATAAACGGTATGTTTTTCATTAATTTCCATCTTTGAACCTGTCTCCCCAACATTCCACCATGCGGCGGTAGAGTTTGTCTTCAGAGGGAGAATGCTGCGCCTCCCAGATCCTCGTGCCGCGAAGCGAGTCGGGCATGAACTGCTGCACAACGAAATGGCCCGGATAGTCGTGGGAGTATTTGTAGCCAGAGGCATAGCCCAGGTCTTTCATCATCTCCGTAGGCGCATTGCGAAGGTGCAGGGGCACAGGCTGGTTGCCTGTCTGCCTCACAATCTGCAGCGCCTTGTTTATACCGTTGTAGGCAGAATTGCTCTTGGGCGAAGTGGCGAGATAGACCGTTGCCTCGGCAAGCGGAATCCTGCCCTCCGGCCATCCTATCTTCATCACAGCGTCGAAGGCAGCGTTGGCAAGCAGCAAGGCGTTAGGATTGGCAAGTCCGATATCCTCAGAAGCGCTTATCACTAGACGGCGGGCTATGAATGACGGGTCTTCACCGCCCTCTATCATGCGTGCGAGCCAATAGAGCGCCGCATCGGGGTCTGATCCACGGATGCTCTTGATGAAAGCAGAGATGATGTCGTAGTGCATCTCGCCGCCCTTGTCATAGGCCATGGGGTTCTGCTGCAGGCATTCCACCACGCGCTTGTCTTCTATCACCACCTTTTCGTCTGAACTCGATTCCACTACAAGCTCCAGGATATTGAGCAGCTTGCGGGCGTCGCCACCACTATATCTGAGAATGGCGCCAGTCTCCTTGAGCTCTATCTTTCGCTGGCTCAGTTCTGGGTCATGGGTGATAGCCCGCTGCATGAGTTCCATGAGGTCGTCGTCGCCAAGGGGCTTCAGCACATAGAGCTGACAGCGCGAGAGCAACGGACGGATAACCTCGAAAGAGGGGTTTTCGGTAGTGGCGCCGATCAGAGTCACCACGCCCTTCTCCACAGCTCCGAGCAGAGAGTCTTGCTGGCTCTTGCTGAAACGATGGATCTCGTCGATGAAGAGTATCGGGTTGCCCTCATTGAAGAATCTGCCGCTACGGGCTTTATCTATCACCTCCCTCACGTCTTTCACACCGCTCGTCACGGCGCTCAGCGTATAGAAGGGCAGCTGCAGCGTGTTTGCCACAATCTGCGCCAATGTTGTCTTGCCCACTCCGGGAGGCCCCCATAATATAAAAGAGGTGATGCGCCGCGCTTCTATCATGTTGCGCAGCACAGCTCCCTTTCCCACCAAATGTCGCTGGCCTATGTACTCGTCGAGCGTATTGGGCCGCATTCTTTCAGCTAATGGTTGACTCATATCTGCAAAATTATGAAATATATGTCACACGTGCAAAAAATATCCTCCAAAAACTTGCTGATAAAGGATAATGTATTACTTTTGCAATACCCTTTGGGGGCAAAAAACGATAATAAATGAGAGCGACAATTCTGCAAACGAACACCGTATGGGGGAAACCTTCTGATAACCAACAGAATGCGGAGGTATTACTCTGTCAGGCGCCCAAGTCTGACTTATACATACTGCCCGAAATGTGGAGCACCGGTTTTGCTACCAGTCCTGAAGGAATAGCCGAGGAAGAGGATTACTGCTCATCCCACGGCTCGCTGGCATGGATGAAAAGCATGGCGAGGAAACATGATGCCGCAATATGCGGAAGTCTGTCGTTGAAGACCGACGGAGGGAAGTTCGTGAACAGAAGCTATTTCGTCTATCCCGACGGACGGGTGGTTCACTACGACAAGAAGCACCTGTTCTTTGCCGGCGGAGAGCATAAAAGCTACACGGCAGGCACAAGAAGAGTGGTGGCGGAATACAAGGGAGTGAGGTTTCTGCTGCTGATATGCTACGACCTGCGCTTCCCCGTGTGGAGCCGCAACGACCGCGACTACGACGCCATAATATATGTGGCAAACTGGCCCACGCCGAGAGAAGAGGTGTGGAGCACGCTGCTCAAGGCGAGGGCTATAGAGAACCAATGCTTCGTGTTGGGAGCCAACAGAGTGGGAACCGACGACCAATGCTCCTATACGGGAGCCAGCGCCATAGTGTCGCCATACGGCAAGGTTATCGCCTACGGAGGATCCGGGGAAGGATGGACAAGCGCAGAGCTGGACATTGAAAAGCTGGAGAAAATCAGAAAGACATTCCCTGTGCTCGACGACAAAGATGAATTCTGCATCAGAGAAAAAAGTCTTTGACAAGGAGCTTATACCCAAAAGAATGAAAAGCCAGAGACAAGTTCTCTATCGATTTAAAACAACAATAACAGAAAACATTAGTATATAATAAAGCATTTGTAATAATTTGACATGAAAGAAGCAGGAAAAAAAGCACTTACCCTAAAGACACTGAACAAAAGCAACGTCTGGGACCTTCAGGAAAACGACATCTTCAGATTGCTGGAGGCTGGAGAGAAAGACGCTGACCTGAGCGACAACATAAAGCATTATCTCGACA
>CAVBFA010000180.1:0-6564 GCA_963594595.1 Oscillibacter sp.
CACTATCACAGAAAGCATGCAATTGACAATCGACGAGACGGAACGTCGCAGAATGAAACAGATGGCGTATAACAAGGAACATCATCTCACGCCAAAGAAAATCGAGAAGGAAATCAAGACAAGCGCCCTGGGAATCCAACGCAATGACTCCAATGAAATGGAAACAAAGGTTGGACACAAGACCACTACGTACGCTCCATACGTTGAAAAAGATTCGTTGGCATTTGCTGCTGATCCTATAATGATGAAGATGAGCAAGGAAGAAATCGAGACAAGCATTGCCGACACTACGGAATTGATGAAGAAGGCTGCAAAGAATCTTGACTTCATTCAGGCTGCGCAATACAGAGATGAGATATTGCGCATGCAGAAATTATTGGATGAGAAGCGATGAAACCATCATATTGGCGCTTAATCAGACAATTTGTCGATTTCCTCAATATCGATGTATCCTTGCATCACTGCATAAACCGTGAGTGCGCCTACGCTTTTGCGCTTCAGCTTTTCCGTGATGTTCTTTCTGTGGGTTATTACAGTAGACAGGCTGATGCACAGCTTGTCGGCTATTTCCTTGTTGATATACCCACGCACAATATGAGTCAGAACTTCTATTTCTCTTGGAGACAAACCCCTTGACATTTCTTTTGCCGTGTTTTCAGGAAACTTGTTGCCATGGGCATGTGCACTCTGTTCAAGATGAAGCAGAGATTTTACGAGGTCGCTTTCTGATACATTCACGTTAAGGCTGTGGAATTTTTCCACTACCAGACTTGGTTCATTGATGGATGTCAACACGATAGTCTTTTTCTTGTTGTCTCTGAAGAACTGCAGGTTTGTGAACAATATATGTTCGGTCACGAAGAAGTGATAGTACAACTGCATGCCATTTGTTTCCAACTCAGAAAACGAGCGGAAACAATCAACAGTAATTTCCGGCATTATGTCCTTCAATAAAGATCTCAATCCAATTGCCGCAAAAGTGTTTGAATCAATGATTGCGACTCGGGGCTGTTGTGGTAGTGTGGGATGTGCTGTATTCATCAATTAAACGTATTGTGCTATATGATTGTACATTGAAAAAAATTATGTATGATGCTATAGATTTGCATACCGATATATTGATAATTGCATGCTGACAATGGATAATTGCATGCCGATATTGGATTGTAACATCTGAAAATAATAAGCAGGAGATAATCGTTATCTCCTGCTATTATTTATCTGTATAACTGATTCTGCAGTCAGGTCAGCTTTATGAGAAGAATCCCAACAATGCTCCTGCTGCTACAGCAGAACCGATCACTCCAGCCACATTCGGTCCCATGGCATGCATGAGGAGGAAATTATGGCGGTCGTATTCAAGTCCCATGTTGTTTGAGATACGTGCACTCATCGGAACGGCACTCACTCCTGCATTACCAATCAGCGGATTTATCTTCTTGTGCTTTGGCAGGAAGATGTTCATGAACTTCACGAAAAGAATACCCGTAGATGAAGCAATGATGAATGCGAAAGCACCAAGAACGAATATGAATACCGTATTCATTGTCAAGAACTCACTCGCCTGTGTAGAGCATCCTACAGTCAGACCAAGGAGAACTACTACGACATCATTGAGCGCACTTCCGGCAGTCTTTGCCAATCGTGTGGTCTTGCCAGACTCTTTCAGAAGATTTCCGAAGAAGAGCATACCGAGAAGCGGAAGACCTGACGGCACGATGAAAGTAGTGAGCAGCAATCCAATGATAGGGAACATGATTCTCTCCAACTGGCTTACCCTTCTTGCAGGCTGCATACGGATGAGTCTTTCCTTCTTTGTGGTGAGCAGACGCATCAATGGAGGCTGGATAACAGGAACCAGCGCCATATATGAATACGCACATACAGCGATTGCTCCCATCAGGTTAGGACTGAGCTTAGAAGACAGGAAGATAGCCGTAGGACCATCTGCTCCTCCGATAATGGCTATGCCGGCAGCCTGGTTGGGTTCAAAGCCCAGAGCCAAGGCTATCATATAAGCTCCAAAGATTCCGAACTGGGCAGCGGCACCGATAAGGATAAGCTTAGGGTTGCTGATAAGTGCAGAGAAATCTGTCATCGCTCCGATACCCAAGAACACGAGTGGTGGATACCATCCCTGACGCACGCCCTGATAGAATATGTTGAGTACGGAGTTGTCTTCATACAATCCTATCTCAAGTCCGGCATCAGCACGGAAAGGTATGTTACCCAAGACAATACCCAAACCTATAGGCACCAACAGCAATGGTTCGAAATCCTTCTTGATTGCCAACCAGATGAAGAAGATTCCAACAACGATCATGATGATGTTTCCCACTGTGGCATTGGCAAAACCAGTAAAGGAAAGAAATTCATTAAAGTTGGAAACTATGAAATCTATAATGTTCATAATGTTCTATTCTATGTTTATTATAACTCGAACTATCTTGAACCTTTATCAGGCGATTGTTATCAAAGCGTCACCTTCCATTACGGTATCGCCCTCTTTCACGAGAACAGAGCTTACGGTACCAGACACCTCAGCCTCTATGTTGTTCTGCATCTTCATTGCCTCAAGAATGATGACAGTATCTCCGGCTTTAACGGTGTCACCCACTTTCACCTTCACTTCAGTGATAGTACCTGGCAATGGTGCTCCTACCTTCGTTCCGGCTCCTGCCGCTGGTTTGGCGGCAACAGGTGCTGGAGCTGGAGAAGCGGCGGCTGCAGGTGCTGCACTTGCAACCGGTTTCTTCACAGTTATCGGATGCTTAGGCATTGTCGAGGCATGGATAGGCTCTTTGAGCTCCACTTCGAACTCGATGCCGTTTACATTGACTTTTGCGATATTGCCTTCCACTTCAACGATTTCTACATCGTAATCTACGCCTTTTACTTTATATTGATATTTGTTCATGATTCTTTATGCTGTTATTAAATTGTACAATCATTAAAAATGTTTCTCTTCGATATGGGCATTCCACATAGTGCTATGCGGTTTGATGGTAATGATATTGCTTTCATTGTCATGCACATTGTCCTGATATTGTTTGAGAGCCATTGATATCACTGCAATATAAACCTCTTTATCAATACCCGACGACTGCAGTCCGTCCTTCAATATCACCTTTGTCTTGTGTCCAGTCTCTGCGATCACCTCTCCGGCAGCTACGGCAGCCTTTACCGGCTGTATGTTCTTAGCCTTCTTGATGGTCTGCTTGTGAGACATGAATATACCCAAAACACGGAAGAAAACATAAAGCAATGCAAGGCAAAAGAAAACGATTCCCATTGACAGGATGGCAATGCCAAATCCGTATGGATCTTCTCGTTTCAGTTTAGCCACTTTTGATTCACCTTCTTTCAGCAAGTTGTTCGTACCTGGAGTCACTTCTGCCGGGCTCTTGATTTCCCATTTCACAGAACCGTCCTTTTCTCTGGCAAATGAGCAATCATCCTTCAGAGCAGGAACGCTGATTGAATCAATCAGGTCTACGGCATTACCGTCATAGATGGCAATCCACATCGGCTCGTTTGGCATAACCTTCTCGCCGATATAGAAAGAACCTTCGGCTCTATGTGAATCAAGATAGAACACGACATGAGTCCTGGCGGTAAGCAAAGTGCGGTCATCTCCACTTGGAATGATGCTCATCATCGAAATCCTCTGTGGAACAGTCAACGACTTGTCCAACACTTTCCTGTCCGTAGTGATATACATGCCACGGATGTTGTAAGACGAGTATGCGATATTTGAAAGCTCCACCCAAGGCTTGTGCCTTCCATACTCATCTGTGATACTTGCTTTATTACTCGTCATCACCTCGTTGATCTTGATGTTTCTGGCACCTTGACCATATGCGGATAATAATGTAATAAGTGCAGCAAAGAGAATTAAACTGAACTTTTTCATACGAATTATATAAGTTATTTATATGCAATCATCGTTACAGACCGCAGAAGAACAGGACAATGATCTGTGCGGTAAATATTCTAAGGAACATACTCAGCGGATAGACTGTTGAATAACCTACAGCCGGTGCTTCCTTTGAGCATAATGAGTTGGCATATGCCAATGCTGGAGGATCGGTACATGTACCAGCCAGCATACCCATGATAGTGAAATAGTTGAACTTGTATTTCATTCTTGCTATCGTTCCTATTATCAATATCGGTATGATGGTGATGAGGAAACCGGTGAATACATATTTCAGTCCGTCTCCCTGTGCCACTGTGTCCCAGAAACTGTTACCAGCCTTTATTCCTACACTCGCCAGGAACAATACCAGACCAATTTCCCTCAACATCATGTTGGCACTTGTCGTGGTGTAGGTCACAAGATGGAACTTGTAGCCATATCTGCCGATAAGGATAGCTATGATAAGCGGTCCACCTGCGATACCGAGTTTGATAGGCACAGGAATGCCATGAATGGCAAAAGGCAGACTTCCGAAAATGATACCAAGGATAATTCCTACGAATATAGTCGCGATGTTAGGAGCCTCAAGGCGCTTGATAGAGTTACCCATCACAGATGCCACCCTGTTTACAGCGTTCTCCGGTCCTACTGCCATGATTCTGTCGCCCACCTGCAGAGACAGGCTCGGACTTGCGAAGATATCCATTCCCTGACGTGTCACTCTGGTCACGTTTACGCCATATACACTTGGGAAATGCATCTGTCCCAAAGTCTTTCCGTTGATAGAAGAACGGGTAACGAGAATTCTCTTGCTTACCATAGGTTCATCCTGTTCATTCCAGTCAACTTCAATCTCCGGACCGATGAAAGCGTTGATTGGCTCGGCATCATCCTCTGCACAAACGATGAATAGCAAGTCACCCATATGGAGTCTGCTTTCGCCTGTAGGAATCGTCACGTGGCCATCATGAAGGATGCGTGTACATACAAAATCTCTGTTGAGGAATTCGTGAACCTGTTCTACCGTGCGGTCTTCAAGATATGAGTTTGTTACCTTGAGGTGCATCATATACGGTTTCACCGCAGTATTCTCAGCTTCCTCCTCGTCCAGCTGCTTTTCTTCATTGTCAAGCTTCACTCTGCAGATATATCTGACAGCGATAGTAGCTCCTATGATACCGAGCACACCAAGCGGGTATGCGCAGGCATATCCATTGGCAATCTGAGGCACCTGTCCGGCAGGGAAGATTGTAGACAATGCCTCATTGGCGGCACCAAGTCCAGGAGTGTTGGTCACGGCTCCATAGAGCGTTCCAACCATCATTGGCAGGTTGTTGTGGTCGCTTGTGTCGAAGAAAATGAAATAGCATGCGAACATCACTGCGATATTGAGCAGGATCATGCATGCAGACAGGGCGTTAAGCGTAACGCCACCTTTTCTGAAACTTTCAAAGAAACCAGGACCCACCTGAAGTCCAATCATGAACACGAACAAGATAAGTCCGAAATCCTGTATGAAAGACAGGATATTCGTAGGAGCTGTAAATCCGACATGTCCTGCGGCAATGCCAGCAAACAATACGAATGTCACTCCAAGTGAAATACCACCCAGCTTGATCTTGCCAAGATAAACACCAGCAGCTATGACAATAGCGTATAGCAATGCTATATGCGCTATAGAGTCAGTTGTTGTGAATAAAGCTATTAGCCATTCCATCTCTTAGTAATTTAATTTATTTTCTTAGGTTTTAGATTAAAAAATGTTTTAAAAATTATGTGCGCAAAGGTAATGAAAAAAAAGTGTTATTGCTAATTTTTATCTATTTGTTTTCGATATAAATCAAAAAAGTAGGGATTGCAAACAATTTGCAACCCCCACTCGCTATATTTTATGGTCAGTCCATATTCTACAATGCCATTCAGGTGTATGCTGAACATAGAACTGACATTATGTCAATCTATTGACAATTCCGTCTGATTAAGCCTCTGTAGCGTCAGACCAATCCTCCTTAGACTTGCGGATATAGCTTTCGTAACGCAGCTGAGCCATTCTCTGAGTAGCAGCGAAGAGCTCGTCAGCCTCGTTTGGATAAGCCTTCTTGACAGACATGAAGCGAACCTCATTCATCAGGTAATCCTGGAACAAGCTCCAATCAGGCTCCTTAGAGTCGAGTGTGAATGGATTCTTGCCCTCGTTAGCCAACTCTGGGTTGAAACGCCACAGATGCCAGTAACCGCAAGCTACGGCACGAGCCTCCTCAGCCTGGCTGCGTCCCATACCGCCCTTGATCTTCAGACCGTGGTTGATACATGGAGCATAAGCGATTACGAGTGATGGTCCAGGATAAGCCTCTGCCTCACGGATAGCCTTCAGACACTGAGCGTTGTCAGCACCCATGGCAACCTGAGCTACGTATACATAACCGTAAGTGGTAGCGATCATACCGAGGTCCTTCTTGCGGATTCTCTTTCCACGGGCAGCGAACTGTGCGATAGCGCCGAGTGGAGTAGCCTTAGAAGACTGGCCACCAGTGTTAGAGTAAACCTCAGTATCGAGAACGAGCAGGTTCACATCCTCACCAGAAGCGATAACGTGGTCGAGACCACCGTAACCGATATCATAAGAAGCACCGTCACCACCGATG
>CAVBFA010000181.1:0-6560 GCA_963594595.1 Oscillibacter sp.
GTCGTGAGACAGTTCGGTCTCTATCTATCGTGGGCGCAGGAGTTTTGAGTGGTGCTGTCACTAGTACGAGAGGACCGTGACGGACAGACCTCCGGTGTACCGGTTGTGCCGCCAGGCGCACCGCCGGGTATCCGCGTCTGGATCGGATAAGCGCTGAAAGCATCTAAGTGCGAAGCTTTCCACGAGATTAGAACTCCATTGAGGGTCGTCGCAGACGACGACGTTGATAGGGCGCAGGTGTAAAGACGGCGACGTCAAAGCCGAGCGCTACTAATTGCCCGAGAGCTTTCGCCTCTTGGCACACACTTTCAGTTGTATTGCAACTGTCAATTCTACTGTACGATATGTCTGTAACTAAAACGCATGTCCCCCATATCAGGTGGCGACAGCGGCGGGGTTCCACCTCTTCCCATTCCGAACAGAGAAGTTAAGCCCGCTTGCGCCGATGGTACTGCAATGCAATGCGGGAGAGTAGGTAACCGCCTTTTTTCACTTTAAAACGAGAATCCTCCGGAAGAGCAATCCTCCGGAGGATTTTTTTGCGTCTGTACGCATCAGAGGTTTTCTCTATCCTCATGCAGCGTTATGTATGTTTTCGTCAGGCGATAATTGAATTGTCCAGACAATTACCAGATGGTTTTTGCATGCAAGAAATGGCGGAAGTTGTTGAATTATAGATACTTCCGAATCTGTGACCAGATGGTTGTCGGTTTTTGTTGAATTTTGAATTTTAGTCTTAATGACCGATTTTGGTTGGCATATTACATGAAAATATCCTTATGACCGATGTGGATATAAATAAAGCAGATTACAATTCCCGACCAGGAGATGTAATCCGCTTTGTATTACTTTGAGGTATTAATGCGTAATGTCGTTATGTCTTGCTTTATCCCGTCAGGGCAGCGTTATTCCAAGTTTTTCAATCTTGTTGTAGATGGTCTTCCTGTCAATGCCGAGCAGACGGGCAGCTTTAGCTTTGTTGCCGTTGGTCTGTTTCAGTGCGGCTATAATCCTTGACCGTTCGTCATCCTCGTCATGAAGTGATGTGATGGAGGATGATTGCTGGACAGGCCCCATGGCAAGAGAGAGTTCGGTGGCTGTGATGAGATTGCCACGAGTAAGGAGAACGGCACGCTTGACCACATTGTTTAGTTCACGCAGGTTGCCGGGCCATGAGTGGCTGACGAGCATCTCGGCAGCGGCAGAGTCGAAACCCTCTACAGAACGGTTGAGCTCTTCGTTGGCATGTCTGACGAACAAGTCGGCGAAGAGGAACAGGTCGGTGCCTCGCTCCGAAAGCTTTGGCATATAGATAGTGAATTCGTTGATGCGGTGGAAGAGATCCTCACGGAACCGTCCTTCGTCTACCGCTTCCTGCAGATTCTCGTTTGTAGCGCAGACAAGACGGATGTCGATAGGAATCTCTGCCGTGCCGCCAACAGGACGGATGCGGCGTTCCTGGAGGGCACGCAGCAGCTGCACCTGTACGTCGTAGCTCAGATTTCCCACTTCGTCGAGGAACAGCGTTCCGCCGTTTGCCACCTCGAATGCACCTCGCTTGTCACTGTCAGCACCGGTGAATGCCCCCTTCTTATGACCGAAGAATTCAGAAGCCGCCACATCACGGGGTATAGCTCCGCAGTCGAGGGCGAAGAATGGTTTGTCGCTCCGCTGGCTCAGTTCGTGGATGCGGCGTGCAACATATTCCTTTCCGGTGCCCGATGCACCGAGAATGAGCACCGACATCGGTGTTGGTGCTACAAGTTCCACATAACTGTATAACTGTCGTGACGCTTCACTCTTTCCTTCAATATAGCGAGGCGCTTTAGAATCAGCAGAGTTATCTTTCGAGAATGCTTGGTTTGCAGTGCCTGTCTGGCGTGTTGATGAGTTCATATCAGCCGCTTTGGCATTAGTATTCCTACTCTTAGCCGCTGCGTTTTCATCCTTTGATTTATTGTCAGTAGCCGCAGTATTTAAATTCTTTGCCTTGGCATAGCCCTCTATCGCATCGTTTATTTTCTGCAGCAGGATATCCGGCTGAACAGGTTTCGCGATATAGTCGGCAGCTCCCGATTTCATTGCCAGTACCGCGTTCTGCACTTCGGCATAGTTTGTCATTACGATGAAAGGAGCATAGATGTCGTTTTTCCGCATCCAGGACAACAGTCGTAGTCCGTCGTGGTCAGGCAATCTCAAATCAGATAGCACGAGGTCGACGCTGCCGCTCGATGAGAGTATTTTCACGGCAGCACCTACCGATGTGGCCTTGTCCACTTCGAATCCCTTTTTCTTCAACCATGTCTGAAGCATCGTGCCGAAAGCGATGTCATCCTCAACAATTAACAAATGTGACATATCGTATGAATTTTCATTTGATTCCGCTTCCCTTTTTATTTCTTTGAGTCTTTCAGCGAGTTTTTTTGTCAAATCCATCCGTTCTTTATCCCCGGTTTCAGCGATATGTTCCGGTGTGATAGGAGTAAGCCAACTGTTGGAGCCCGGCTTTATCATCTCGAGAAGCGGCATCGCCTTGTGGGCAGCTTTGGCTATGGAATCAGAGTTGTCAGCATTGCCGAGCAGCTCAAGATATTCGTCAATCGACCTGCCGATGTCGGCAATAATCAGCCGTTCCGCTTCAGCGTCGCCATCGGTGAATGGGAGTAGGGCAGAGCGCAGACTGTCGGTAGCCGACTCCTGTTTTTTCTCCTTCACCCTCACTATATGTCCCGTGATCTGACAGATAGTAGCGGCGAGAGTCTGCACCGAGAAAGGTTTGAAGAGACATGCGTCGAAACCCTCATTGCGCAGTTTCGGCATGATGCTCGGTTCGTGGGCAGTGATAGCCACGAATTTCATTGCCATCCCGTTTTCCCGTATTCTCTTCATTATCTCATTGCCATTCATCTCCGGCATTTCGATATCCGTGAATACAATATCCGGTTTGATGTCATGTGCGAGTTGGATAGCCTCACTGGCATGAGTCGTAGAAGTGATGTCCAAGAGTATTCCTTCAACCCTTGTGAACATCTCCAGGAGCAGTTGCTGCTGCAGTTTGTCGTCGTCGACTATCAGTACTCTCAAACTATTATCCCCTGCCATCCTGTTGTCGTCGGTTTGTGAGATTCCTGCTCCGGCATCAGTTCTAATTCCGTGTGCCGACTCATCATTATTCTGTATTCCGACTACGCCATCAGCAGAATCATCATTCTGTATTCCGGCTCCGGCAGCAGAATCATCATTCTTTATTCCGGCTCCAACCTCCGGTTTGTCATCATTCTGATTTACCATTCCGGCATCCGCTGTTTCATCAATATGTATACCGCTTGGTGTTTCAGAATTGTCGTTATTCCCGTCAGCCATCTCCATAGGAATGACCACGGTGAATTTCGATCCTTCCCCCTTGCGAGATACCAGATTGATGGTTCCGCCGAGACGTTCCACGATTTCGCGGGCTATAGACAGACCGAGACCCACGCCCTCCTTGCCCTGAGCGCCAGGCAGTCGGGTGAAGGCGTTGAACACCCTCTGCTGTTCCTCCGGCGTCATTCCGCATCCCGTGTCAGCCACACCGATAGTGAGTCTGCCGCTCATGTAAGCCGTGCTGACAGTCACCTTTCCCTCGTCGGTGTATTTTATAGCGTTGCCAACGAGGTTGTTCACAATCTGTTTTATTCTGAAAGCGTCAGACCGGCACACCATGCTGTCCGCCACATTGATGTTCGCCTCCAATAGCAATCCCTTCTCCAGTGCCAGTGGCTTCATGCCGCCGACACACTCTCTTATGAGCGTTGCCGGCGAGAAGCTCTCTTCGTGGATCTCCGCCTTTCCGCTTTCCAGCTGATGGTAGTCGAGCAGAGCCGACACGAGCTGCAGCAGATGCTGAGCCGAACCGCCGATGTTCTTGAGATAACCGATGGCCTTGGGGCGGTCAACGTATTCAGCGAGCAGATCGATGAATCCGGCTATCGATGCCGCCGGTGCCTTTATGTCGTGGGTGATAGTAAGCAGAAGCCGTTCGCGCTGTTGCATTATGCGTTCCGTTTCCGCCTTCGCCTCTATTATCCGTTGGCGGTCGCGCCTTTCCCGACGGATGTCTCTCAGGATATACACCACGAGAATCGCTGCCGAGAGGATGGCGAGGAGACCCAGTCCGGCAATCCTCATTATCATAGTGCGCCTTGAGCTCATAGCCTTGTCAACCACTCTTCTGAGTGCCGTGTGCTCATCATTCTGTATGTCTTCGAGCAACTGTCCCGTGCGCCATGCCAGCAGTATGCTCACCCTCTGCAGTTCACTGTTCCGTCCGGCAATTCTCTCCCTCTGCCTTCCCGATTCCCTTTGCTGCTTCTGCTGTATTTCAGCCAGGGCGTTAGCCACGGAGTCAGCGATGTCCACCCTGTGGTTCACCGTGTCGGCAGTAGTCCTCTTCTGCACCCTTGTCATTCCCACAGTGTCGGTATGCTGTCGGCGGAAAGCGTCGCCGAGCCTTCTGAAGAATCCCTTTTTCGTCTTCACTATTTCATACACCGTCTCCCGCTGGTCGTGCTGTTCCGCCGTTCGTGGATGAATCACCACCGAGTCACGTCCGCTGTGCAGCGCCTTCATCTTGTTGCTGTAGAAAATGTCGCGGTTGTCCTTTCCCAGTTCCGCCATTACGAGCATCGTGTTCTGCCGTTTGGCTTTCAGCAGAATCACGAGAGTGTCGAGTCGTTGTTGCTTCAGCGAGTCGGAGATTAGCGGGCGCAGCTGTCGTGCCTTCTCAGTAGAATTGCTAATGGCATGGTCGAATCGTTGCCATTCGCTGGCGTCGCCGAGCAGAATAGACCGTTCGGCATTAGCCGTTTCGAGCATTGAGAACACGAGAGTGTCCACGATGTCCCTTCGCGCCATCAGTCTTTCCGATGCGCTGTTCACGGCAGTTAGCGACCGTGTGTTATCGTATATCATCCACGTAGCTGATAGCAGCACGATAGCGAGCAGTGCGTATCCTACGAGTATTTTTATTCTGGTGCTGAACATGAGGTGTCGTTATTATTAAAAATAGGAGGAGAGATGAAGGTCGCTCTGTATGTAGAGCGAGCATCTCAATTGGTACAAATTTAGATAAAATTTCCGAATTATAAGCCAGTTGGGATAAAAAACAGAAATGAATATCTCCGAGTGCTCGCTGCTTGAGTTAAAATGTCAAGACCGACATACCTAAAATCTTGCATCAACGTGCTCTAAGTCACAAATTATATTTATTTTTGGGAAGAATTTTAGCCCCAAATATGCAACCCTGGTCGCAAGAGTGACGTGAAGGATGCGCAGTGGATTGCCGAGTGTACGATGAAGGAGCTCATACGCGGCAGCTTCGTGCCTCCTGAGATAATCCAACAGCTGCGCCAGTACGACCGTCGTATATTCGACCTTAACGAGGAGATAGTAAGAAAGCTGTCCAAACTTGATGCCGTGCTGCAACGCTGCAACATACGTCTGAGCAACTACGTTTCCAATGTTGACAGCAAAAGCTACAAAGCCGTGGTGAGAGCCATCTCACAAGGGATTACCGCCCCCGAAGAGTTGGTGAAGCTAATACATGGACGCATCATCAACCACCACGGCATAGATGTCATCACAGCATCACTCAAAGGTGTGGTAAACCTTGCAGAGATTGACATGATATCACAACTGCGTGATGAACTTGACATGGCGGAGGCACACAAGGAAAAATGCCAAGCCAGAATGCTTGAGATTTGTGAAAGGGAATTCCCCGAAGAGTTGAAACGGTTACAGACCATACCCGGCATAAAGGAACGTGCGGCCACATCATTGATCGCTGAAATCGGAACGGACATGAACAAGTTCGAAACGGCCAACCACCTCGCTTCATGGAGCGGTCTAAAACCGAGAAACGACGAATCCAACAAGAAAATCAAGTCGAGGAGCATCACTCACGGAAATGTATATCTCCGCAAGACAATCATAGAGTGTGCATGGGCAGCCAGCAGGACGAAGGACTGCTTCTTCAGCCGGTTCTCATTCCATCAGACGCAAGTGAGGAAAAAGAACAAGATGAAGGTCTTGGTGGCTGTGGCAAGAAAGATGCTCATCGCCGTTTGGCATGTGTTGCATGACAACACAATTTATATTGACTTCACAACCGATCGTAAAACATCCCGAACAAGGGGATGAACACGATATACCGCCCGTCAGCAGGCTATTATCTTTGTGATGGTAACACCTCGTCTACAAATTAACCATACTGACGGACGGCTATGGAAGCCAGTTTGAGTACAAACTCGAAGAGGAAAGTATAACTAAATGAATAGGCCCTTGTTTTCGCTTGGGGCAAGGAATTTGTGCGCCTCATTTTAATTATACCGATGTTTAGTTACCTTTTGCGGAGATATTTTGTTTTATAGAGGAAAGGTAGTGCTTTTAGCCTATAAGCCGCTATTGCACAAACCATTTCTTTGAAAAGAACGTAAAATCAATAGTATTATTGCGTTGATTGTACTTCGATTAACATAAAGCACTAAAGCAGCCAAAGGAGAACAAGAGCAAGGAAGCCGTGG
>CAVBFA010000182.1:0-1231 GCA_963594595.1 Oscillibacter sp.
TTGCGACACTCCCTGTATGGCACCCCTCCCGAGTTCGGACAGCAGCTGGTCCTTTGCCGACTGGTTGGTGATGGAGATGCTCGTGCCGAGGTTCTGTCCCAGGTTGGCGGCCACCTCCCTGACCGCATTCGCCTCCATGGAACCCGGAATAAAGATTCCGTCCTGCCCGTCGTTGTCATACACGGTGAGTTCCACCGGGATGACGACTCCGCCATGCTCCACCTGGATGATTTCGATACCGAGCCGTTCCCCCTGTATGCGTCCCTCTCCGGTAACTATGGAATTACGCGGGAGCGTGTACCTGCCGACACGCATAGGTTCTAAAAGTCTCAGCCTCACGCCTTGCCCGCTGGTGACGGTCTGGTCGCCATGCACACACGCGCGGATGGTATTCCGGCTATACTTCTCTCCTGAGTTTCCCACAGCGGTATGGAAGCCCATGTTTCCGGATTGCTCCAGCCTTGCAAACAACACGGAGTCACAGATTGGCTGATGAAGTGACGATACCACCGGCGTGGATACCTGACCCACGGGAACGGCTTTCGGTTTCCTACTGTTGGAAACAGGTTCCGATTCTTCCCGGCTCTCCGTCCTCGCGCCATCCTTTCCCGGCGTATATCTGGCAGCCAGCTCGTATGATTTCTCCAACAGGGCCACCTGCTCCTCGTAGGTCATCTGCGCGGGCTGCTGCATGGAGGCAGCCTGCTTCAGTTGCTCGACTTCGGCTTTCAACGCCTCCTTCTCGGGGTCTTCTTTCGGGGTCTCGTAGAAACTGCCGAGCGTGGCGTTGATGTCGTTGTAGGCTGCCGTGGACGATGAGAAAGAGCCGCTTCTCCGGTAACTTCCGCCGTTACGGTTAGATGTGCCATTGCTTGGATAGTCCGTATCCGGTGACAGTTCGATGAGCGGTTCCGTGACCACCTCCTGCCTGCCCCCGTCAGCCATAGCCGAGAAATCCTCCAATGTGCGCATCTTCTCTTCCTGCCTGCGTCTCATGTCCGCCTGCTCATAAGCCGTGATCTTGTCCGCCTCGATACCCGCCCCTCTCGGGTCGGGCAGTTCGGTGTTGAACCCGGCGTTCTTCTCCTTTTCCTGCCTGTCCTTTTCCGAAGGGGCGAAAATCCACCACATACAGCCGATGAACAGCAGGAACATCCCGGCAAAAAACAGGTACTTCCTGATTTCCAGCTGTTTTTTCAATTTGTTTACGTCATTACTCATTGTCTTATTT
>CAVBFA010000182.1:1241-6494 GCA_963594595.1 Oscillibacter sp.
GCTCTATCTTGATAATCTCCTGTTTTGCATCCTCCCGTCCGATGTCATGGATGGCACGGAAAATCATATAGAAATTTCCGATGGCAAACAGGGCAGCCAGCACGACAATTGCCGGCACTCTCTTTTCCGGGCTAAGCCCGGAACACAGCTTCCGCAGCTTTTCTTCCACGGATTCCCGGATTTTCACAAAAATCTTTTTCATACATTCTGAATTTTAACGGTCATACACTCTTATATCCCTGTTCTCCACCACGCGGAAGGCTTCGAGGATGAAGCCGTGCGGGTTGTTATCGCTGCGCGTGGAATTGAGCAGCCTGCCCCGCGTGACGAGGCTGCGCTCCGTCACGCTTTTCTCGCGGATGATGGAAAGGCGTGCGTACGTCACGATTTCGTAGGGATAGGTGTTGAAGTCGCATTTCACGCTGTCGATCCCGATACGCTGGTTCATGTTGCCGGAGATGACACGGTTGTAATAGCCCTGCTCCGCCAAGTCCCGGTAATGGGCGTATGCGGAACGGTCGCTCAGGAACATGGCGCGTTGGATATTGCCCTCGATGGCACTCTTGTCAGGCGAAAGCGTGAAGAACAGCTCGTGGAAACGCCTGACATGCTCCCTCGCCTCCACGGGGCGGTTCTGCTCCAAGTCTTGCGAGAGGGCGAGCATAAGCGATTTCCCCTCGTCCAGCACATAGATTTTCTGTCGTTGCGCCTCGGCAAAGCCGTAGGCCTTCCACACGGAGAAGCCCACGAGCAGAGTGCAGGCGCAGAGATAGACGATACCAAACAGACGCAGCTGCCTGAAACTGGTCTCGATGTTTTTCAATGATTTGAATTCCATTTCAATGTCGTTTTAATGTGATTACTTGATAAGCCTTCCGGCGATATTGCCCACCGCCGCACCGGCTGTGCCAGCCACGATCGAACCGGTCCTGGATGCCGTCTGGCCCACGTTCTTGCCGTAATTGCCCGCACCGCCGCCTGCCTGGATGATCCAGTTGGCCACTGTCGGGATGGTGAAGTACCCGATGATGCCGATAATCAGGAAGGTGATATACACGCCGTTCGAGCCATCGGGGATGAAATTTGGATCAGCAAGTAATTCTATGTCCTGCTTGAGCATCAGCACCTGTATTCTTGCCAGCACGCTGCTGAACAGGTCGCTGACCGGAAGCCACAGGTAGATGCTGATATAGCGGACGAACCACTGGCTGAGGGAAGCCTGGAAGCCGTCCCAACAGGAGATGGCAAAGGAAATCGGCCCGAGTATCGAAAGAACGACAAGGAAGAATGTCCTGAGCGTATCGACGACAAGGGCGGCGGCGTTGAACATGAGTTCCAGCAGTTCACGGAAAAAGTTCTGTACCGCCTTCTTCATGTTGTACATCGCGCGATCCACGTACATCCCGCAGGCTTCTATCGCGTCCAATACACCCAGTTCATCCAACTTGTTGTCAAAGGCTTCCTTATCCACTAAGTAGGCCGTCTCGGGATTGCGTTTCATCGCTTCCAACTCCAGCCTGTCCTTCTGTGCCCTGTACTCGTTCATATCGAAGGTCTGGGTCTCCAGAATCGTGTGCGTACCCTTTACTATGGGTGACATGACACTGTTCAGCGTACCCAGCACAAGGGTCGGAAAGAACATGATGCAGAGTCCCAGTGCGAAAGGACGGAGGAGCGGGAACACATCGACCGGCTCGGCTCTTGCAAGGGACTGCCATACACGATATGCTACATAAAACAAAGCTCCCAATCCGGCAAGTCCTTTTGCCACGCCCGTCATCTGCGAGCATAGCGGCATCATATCCGTGTACAGGTTTTGCAGGATCTGGTGCAGGTTGTCAAAATTTGCTGCCAACAATACCATAAGCATTCGGATTTAGGATTACCAGTAACGTTCGTTAGGAGAACCGTAAAGGGCCATCACGCGGTCAAGGTCGTTCCGTTTCTTGGCACGCAGGTAGGAAACGCCGATGTTCTTGTTGGTGTAATACTGCACGAGACTGCGGTATTGCAGCATGTCGTTGTAGCAGCGGTCGATTATATCCATCCGTTCCTTGTCGTTCATCGACAGGCCGTTCTCGTTGACCACCGTCTTCAGGTCGTTCAGCAAATGCGCACTCTCTTCCAGCAGTTTGGTGTAGCCCAAAGCAATTGCACTCAGTTCCTCCGGCGTGAAGTAAGGGTCGCTGAGCATACGCTCGAAGCTGTTCACGTAAATGTCCGTGATATCACCTACCATAAGGATGGTCTGCTGCACCTTACGCGCATCACGGACGAGGTTCTTGACCTTGCGGAGACCGTCATAGAATTCCTTTCCCTGTTTGTAAATCTTTACAGTCTCCTGAAGTAGGCTAAGTTCCCAACGCCTTTCCATATTGCTATAGGAGGTTTTCAGAAACTCGCCCCCAAACCGGACGTACACGTTTCCGCGTATCCGGCTTTCCACTAACATATTCAGTCTAAATTGTACCATAGTGTATCTTTTTATGACAACTTTCACAGAGTGCGAGGGTCTTTCGTCTTCGGGCAATCATAAACTTTTCCCAATTCGCTTTCCCCGAAAGGTCACCAAGTTTATGCACATGGTGCATTTGGATGGTTCCCTCTTTTCCGCACAATTCACATTTTCCTGCTTTCAACCTGTCTGCAAGACTTGTTCGGCAGGTGTAAATCATAAGGTTTGGATATATGTCTATTCCCCCATTTTTCATCGGGTCTTTTCGACCATACCCATCATGGTAAAATGTTCGTTCTTTCTCCTTTCCGTTTTTGAGTTTGAACTTGACTGTAAACAGCTTATTCTTCTTGTATTTCCTTAGAATTACAGGCACTCGTGAACGATATTTGTGTGCAAAGGTTTTGTACATGCTATATTCTAACATATACCCGAACGAACTCAGTACATAGCTATTGTTCGCAAGCGAATAGTAATTTACAAAGCCTCGTATCATACTATTGTATCTGTCGAGTATTTCAAGGTCGTCAT
Source organism: Oscillibacter sp. (assembly GCA_963594595.1). Lineage (GTDB taxonomy): Bacteria > Bacteroidota > Bacteroidia > Bacteroidales > Bacteroidaceae > Prevotella. The sequence continues at coordinate 4,228 of CAVBFA010000182.1, forward strand.
TGAGGACAAGTATTGTTTTCGACTTCGGTTTCCACTGTTCTTTTCCATTGTGGATTTTAATCTCTATCATACGTTCCTCAAGCAACTTATTCTTAATGGTATTTCTACCAATCATAAGTCGTACTCTCTTGTTAAAGGCTCTGCGCATAACTCCATTTACACTTCTGCGTGCAGTATTTGATGATGTTACATCTATCTCATAACCGAGAAATTTTGCCGCTTTGGAGGTGTGTGTTATAAGAGTTTTCTCCTCGGACAAATCAAGTGCAAGTTTATCTGCGAGAAATACTTTTATATCCTCTTTGATTCGCTTTGCATCTTCCTTGCTTCCAATTACTCCGATTAGAAAATCATCAGCATATCTTACGTATTTGAGTCGCTTATAGCTTGAATCCATTTCATCACAGCATGGAACAAGGAGACTTTGAGCCTTATTCGCTTTGTAACTTGCTATCAATTCGGCACGTTCGTCCTCATTGACAACTTTTTGTAGCTTATGAACTATCCAGCGTCTTTTGTAGCCAAGTTTACAAGAGGCAGGATTTCGTTTTCTGTTCTTTCCCTTATCGAAGTTTTGGATATATTCTTTCATGTACTTGTCCAGTTTGTCAAGATAGATGTTTGCCAACAATGGACTAACGATACCACCTTGTGGTGTTCCGCTATAAGTTCTATGAAATTTCCAATCTTCGATGTAACCTGCATTTAGCAATTTTCGGATTAATCTAATAAATCTGTCATCGGTAATGCGCTCTTTCAAAATTCCTATTAAAACATCATGGTTGATGTTGTCAAAGAAAGCTTTGATGTCGCCCTCGACAAACCATTTCGCACCGCAAAATGTCTTTTGGATTTGAGCCAACGCTGTATGGCAACTGCGATTTGGTCTGAAACCATGAGAGGATTGTTCAAATTGCCCCTCATAGATTGCTTCCAAAATCATTCTTACCACTTCTTGCACTAACTTATCATCCGCAGAAGGTATTCCCAAGGGACGTTTCTTGCCGTTCTTCTTAAGTATATATACCCTACGTGCAGGTTGGGGCTGATAGCTTTCATCTTTCAATGAAGCAATCAGCTTTTCAATACGAGGCAGGCTCATTCCATCGGTAGTTGCACCGTCAATGCCTGCTGTCATGCCGCCTTTGTTCGTACTGATACGCTGATAGGCGACATAGAACATCTCGTTATTGAACAGAATGCGATAAAGCCTTTCAAACTTGTAATTTGACGCTTTGCTATGTTCTGCCAGACTGTTTAATACTCTTTCAGGATTTCTCATAATGTCTCTCACATTTTCCGTTTATCGTATTAATAAATGTTAGCTGCCACCCTTCGCCATGTACAAGGCTTTCCCTTGCTCGAACTACTACGGTGGCTCCGTTGCCTTGTCAGATATTCAGAGGACTAACACCTCATAGCCTTACAACTGGCATTCTGATTTAGGCAATCCCCGTTTACTGAAATAAGTAACATTGCATTTGATGGATTGTCGGATATGACTTCCGCCCTTTCTCGCTTACTGCGATTGTGCCGTACCAAGTTCTTGCTTCTGCTACACAACTTCCATAACAAAAGTGCTACGGTGCAACGAGTTCAGTTACCTTACGTTGCAGTTTGATTACTTACCACTTGGACTATCATTCAAACAATTCGGTTTTTATCCTCATATCCATCACTTTCATCGCACCATTCAGTCGCAGTTTGGTAACTAACTGACTTATGGCTTATCCCGACATGCTACACTCCCTGTCCGATTTCTCTTTCAGATTAGTCGGGCGATGATAGGTTTTTCAAAGAACACTTACCTAATAGCTTGCAATAGCTACATTTACTTATTCAGCCTATACGGGCGCACAGTTCTTCACCATGTTCGTGGCGGTGGTCGAGGTATGCACCACGTTCTTGGAGGTGTTCACGATGCTCTGCGCGATGTTGGACGGGTCGATGACCGTCCATTGTGCGCTTGCCTTGCCCGCAAGAAGCAGGCAGAGGCAGATGACTAATGTTATTCTTGTTCTCATGTTTCTTTGGATTTTAGTGGTACTGGTTACGGGCGGACGGTTTCCCCGTAGGCTTTCTTCATTTCATCGAAGTGCGGATAACCGTCCGGATTCCAATCCTCGAAAGTTTCCTTTCCCGGCTTCGGACTGACTCTTACATAGTCCCCGTTTGGCGAGAAGGTCAGGACATCCGTCGCCTCGTTGTAGGACACGTCGATGCGGAAGCCGGTGTTCATGAACAGGTTGCCGTTCTCCTCCTGCAAG
>CAVBFA010000183.1:0-6437 GCA_963594595.1 Oscillibacter sp.
CTATGGAAGTGGAGAAAATCATGCAACAGCTGGAGCAGAAGCATCCAGGCGAGTTGGAGTATCTACAGGCAGTTAAGGAAGTACTTATTTCCATCCAGGACGTTTACAACCAGCATCCTGAGTTCGAGAAAGCTAAGATTATCGAGCGTATCGTGGAGCCAGAGCGTATCATCACGTTCCGTGTGCCATGGGTTGACGACAACGGTGAGATTCATGTAAACCTCGGTTACCGCGTACAGTTCAACAGCGCTATCGGTCCGTACAAGGGTGGTATCCGCTTCCATCCGTCAGTAAACCTTTCAATCCTGAAGTTCTTGGGCTTCGAGCAGACATTCAAGAATGCACTTACTACTCTGCCAATGGGTGGTGGTAAGGGAGGTTCAGACTTCTCTATCCGTGGAAGAAGCGACGCAGAGGTTATGCGTTTCTGCCAGGCTTTCATGACAGAGCTTTATCGTCACATCGGTCCTAACGAGGACGTTCCAGCAGGTGATATCGGTGTTGGTGGCCGCGAGATCGGTTACATGTTCGGTATGTACAAGAAGCTCACACACCAGTGGAACGGTGTATTGACAGGTAAGGGACTTGAGTACGGTGGTTCTAAGATTCGTCCTGAGGCTACTGGTTTCGGTGCTATCTACTACGTACATCATATGCTCGAGACTCACAATATCGACATCAAGGGCAAGACAGTTGCTGTCAGCGGTTTCGGTAATGTGGCTTGGGGTGCTGTTACAAAGGCTACCCAGCTCGGCGCTAAGGTTGTTACAATCTCTGGTCCAGACGGTTACATCTACGACCCAACAGGTATCAGCGGTGAGAAGATCGACTACATGCTCGAGCTCCGCTCAAGCGGTAACGACGTTTGTGCACCATACGCTGAGAAATATCCAGAGGCTAAGTTCGTTGCTGGCAAGAAGCCATGGGAGGTTAAGGTTGACATCGCTCTGCCTTGCGCTACCCAGAACGAGCTCGGTGCTGCTGACGCAGACATGCTCCTCGCTAACAAGACATTGTGCGTAGCTGAGGTTTCTAACATGGGATGTACAGCTGAGGCTGTTGACAAGTTCATCGAGGCTAAGCAGCTCTTCGCTCCTGGTAAGGCTGTCAACGCTGGTGGTGTTGCTACTTCTGGTCTTGAGATGACTCAGAACGCTATCCACCTCGGTTGGACAGAGGCTGAGGTAGACGAGCGTCTGCATCAGATCATGAGCGACATCTATGAGCAGTGCGTTAAGTACGGTACTGAGGCTGACGGCTACATCAACTACGTGAAGGGTGCTAACATCGCCGGCTTCATGAAGGTAGCTCACGCTATGATGGCTCAGGGTATAGTATAATTCTTTTGATGAGAAAATACTTCATAATACTGATTTTATTGATTACATTTGGATGTCGTCTCTCTCTCCTCGCTCAGGAGAGAGGGGTGGCATCCTATTATTCTAACCGTATGCATGGCAGACGAATGAGCAATGGTGAGAAATACCATCGCGACAGTATGACGTGTGCCCATGCCAAGTATGCCCTTGGCACTTTGCTAAAGGTGACGAACGTGAAGAACGGCAAGAGTGTTGTCGTGAGAGTTACCGACCGCTGTGCGCGTCATGCACGCAGGATCATCGACCTTTCGATGGCGGCGGCAAAACAGTTGGGGCTCGTCACGGCAGGAGTGGGAACGGTTTTGGTGGAGCGTTTCCATCGCAAACATGAAATTCCGTATCGTGATGACGATGATGTGGAACTTCCGGAATTTGACTTCGAGGTGACAAAGCCTGCTGACGGATCTGTTCCGGTATGGCAGCAGCAGAAGAAGAATGTGAAGAAGTAGGGCTGCTGTGTGTGGTCGCTAAGGGAAATAATCTTTTTCTTTGTTTTATAGATTGATGTTAGCTTGGGCTTCTTGTTCAAGCTCGGTTGCTATTGCATGCTGTCACCTGTCTTCTGCGTGGTGTAAGTTGCTCGATTTCTTGTTCAAGCCTGGTTGCTATTGCATTTGTCCTGGTGTCTTGTAGAACTGCTCTCTTTTGTTCTTGTCAGTGGCTTGGAGTTTCTTTGTATTCCATGTGTTTCTTGGCATTTGGGATTTTTCATGTGCTTTAGATAGGTGCATAAAAAAAGTCCAGTATGCTCTCGCACGCTGAACTTCCACTAAAGCTATTTACCTTATGTCGCTAATTACATAAGTTTCGAAGCGCCGATATCACATCGTTCTTTAGATTGTTGTCCTGTGAAAAAACAGGCAATCCAGCTTCATGAATTTCTTTTAAACCTCTCCAGGTTTCAAATAAATATGTAAGTCAATAAATTAATTAATGTTATGAAAAGTCTTTATTATGAATCTTTTGTCCCAGACAATCAGCTTGCCGCCGATGTCTGTTTGTTTCGCCGCTGCGCCGTTTCCGGGCACGGCATATCATTACAGACAATGCCCCCATGCTTCTGCCAGCGTTATTTCTCAGGCATTACATACGCTGTCATTGTCATCATATAGGATAACCCTTTGTTGCAAGATGAACAATCATCCCGGCATTCTTGAGTTCTGATAATTTGGCTGTTGAATATCGCCTTTGTCGTTCCTCGTGTCGGCGCATGTTGCAGCCAACTTACTTTGTGTTTTAGATTTTTGACATCAGGTTTTTATGATGCCTATGTCCGTCGTGGCAAGAATTATCCATATACTTTCAGTGCAAATATACGTATTAAACTCTTAATGCCGCAACTTTTCTTATTTTATTCCTCCTATTTTCACCTTTTTTAAAGGTTGGGTGTTGAATATCCCCTTTTGCTTTACAAAAAAGTCGCTTTTATGGAGCTTGGCCACTTTGTGGCAGACTTGTATATCATCAATTACAACCTGAGGTTCAAGGTTTAATTCGTTGTTTTATATTACAAATTGTTGACATATTGCTTGTGATTTTATACATACTTAATTTGTCCGTTAGCGAGAAAATGGATATATTTGCATTATGAACCGATTTCATTGGCATTGCTGGCAGATATCGGAGCAGTGCAAAGATGTGAATTGCGGGCAATACAAACAAATAATACTACAACCTATGAACGAACAAGCGCCCCAGCAATGGAATAAGTTTTATCTCAAGGATGTGTCATTCAAGAACCTGATGACGCATCGGATTTTCAATGTCCTCATCATCGCCAACCCATACGACGCCTTCATGCTCGAAGACGACGGACGAGTGGATGAAAAGATTTTCAATGAGTATACAGAGCTCGGCCTCCGCTATCCGCCCACCTTCACTCAGGTGAGCACCATGGTGGAAGCCTCCGAAGTGCTCTCCACCACGAGCATCGACCTCGTGATATGTATGCCGGGAAATGCCGACAACGACGCCTTCACCGTGGCGAGGGCGGTGAAGAGGGAGTTCCCGGATATCCCGTGCGTGGTGCTCACGCCATTCTCGCATGGCATCACGCAAAGGATAATGAACGAAGACCTCTCGATATTCGAATACGTGTTCTGCTGGCTCGGCAATACCAACCTCATCCTTTCTATCATAAAGCTCATCGAGGACAAGATGAACCTCGAACACGACATCGACGAGGCGGGAGTGCAGATGATACTCCTGGTGGAAGACAGCATCCGCTTCTACTCCTCCATCCTGCCCAATCTCTATAGCTACATCCTCACCCAGAGCCAGAGCTTCGCTACCGAGGCGCTCAACTCCCACACCGCCACGCTGCGAATGAGAGGAAGGCCAAAGGTGGTGCTCGCCAGGACATACGAGGAAGCGATGGACTATTTCGTGCGCTTTCCCGAAAATATCCTCGGCGTCATAAGCGACTGCCGCTTCCCGAAGGGAGGCGAGAAAGACTCTGAGGCAGGACTCAAACTGCTGTCGGAGTTCCACCGCCGTGCCCCGTTCCTGCCGCTCATTATGGAGAGCAGCGAGACGGAGAATGCAGAGAAAGCCGAGAGGTTGGGATTCCGCTTCATCGACAAGAATTCAAAGAAGATGAACATCGACCTGCGCAATATCATGGCGGAGCACATGGGATTCGGCGACTTCATCTTCCGCGACCCCAAGACCCATGAGGAGATACGCCGCATACGCAACCTGAAGGAGCTACAGGACAATATCTTCAGTATTCCCAACGACTCCATGCTCTACCACCTGTCGCGCAACCACGTGAGCCGCTGGCTCTGTGCCAGGGCGATATTCCCTGTGTCGGAATTCCTTAAGACGGTGACGCTGGAGAAACTCAGAGACGTTGACCAGCATCGCCAGATTATCTTTGATGCCATCGTGCAATACCGCCACATGAAGAACGTGGGAACGGTGGCGGTGTTCAAGCGCGACCGCTTCGATGCCTACAGCCACTTCGCCCGCATCGGCGACGGATCGCTCGGCGGAAAGGGTAGAGGACTCGCTTTTCTGGACAATATCATAAAGACACACCCCGAATTCAACGAGTTTGAGGGAGTGAAGGTGTCGATACCGAAGACTGTGGTGCTCTGTACCGACGTCTTCGACCAGTTCATGGACAACAACAACCTCTATCAGCTGGCGCTCAGCGATGCTCCCGACGAGGAGATACTCCAGGCATTCATCAAGGCGCAGCTGCCAGACCAGTTCATCGACGACTTCAAGACCTTTTTCGAAGCTATCCGCCATCCTATAGCGATACGCTCCAGCAGTCTGCTCGAAGACTCCCACTACCAGCCCTTCGCCGGCATATATTCCACATATATGATACCCTATCTCGACGACAAGGACGAGATGCTGCGTATGCTCGCCGCTGCCATCAAGAGCGTCTATGCCTCGGTGTATTTCAAGGATTCCAAGGCGTATATGACTGCCACGCGCAATGTGATAGACCAGGAGAAGATGGCGGTGATCCTTCAGGAAGTGGTGGGCAAGCAGTATGGCGACCATTTCTATCCTAATTTCAGCGGTGTGCTTCGCTCCATCAACTATTATCCTTTGGGATATGAGAAGTCGGAAGAGGGTATCGCCAGTCTTGCCCTCGGACTCGGAAAGTATATCGTAGACGGTGGGCAGACGCTGCGTGTCAGTCCGTATCATCCCACCCAGGTGCTGCAGACGAGCGATATGGAGATTGCCTTGCGCCAGACACAGACACAGTTCTATGCCCTCGACATGAAGCGTGTGGGAGTGGACTTCAAGGTTGACGACGGCTTCAATATCCTGAAGCTCAAGGTGAAGGATGCCGAAAACGACGGGGCACTCAATTTTATCGCTTCCACATATGATGCCAACGACCGGGTGATTCGCGACGGACTGTATGATGGCGGACGCAAGATAATCAGTTTCAACGGTGTGCTGCGCCATGGCGTGTTCCCGTTGCCCGAACTGCTGAAACTGTCAATGCACCACGGTGCCGACAGTATGCGTCGCCCGGTGGAGATAGAGTTTGCCTGCACTCTCAATGATGACCGCACGGGAGAGTTCTATCTCCTGCAGATACGTCCTATCGTGGACAGCAAACAGGTGCTCGACCAGGACATCATGGCAATTCCTGATGACAATTGCCTGCTGCGCTCACACAATTCTCTGGGACATGGGGTGAGCGACGATATCGTGGATGTGGTGTATGTGAAGACCGACGAGAATTTCACGGCGTCTGACAATCCCGTTGTGGCGATGGAGGTGGAGCGCATCAACAAGAAATTCCTTGCCGACGGCAAGAATTATGTGCTTGTGGGTCCCGGCAGATGGGGCTCGAGTGATTCGTGGCTCGGCGTGCCGGTGAAGTGGCCGCATATCAGTGCGGCGAAACTCATCGTGGAGACCACGCTGAAGAACTACAGCGTGGATCCGAGTCAGGGCACGCACTTCTTCCAGAACCTCACCAGCTTCGGTGTCGGCTATTTCACCATCGACGAGAACAAAGGTATGGGGTTCTTCCGCAAGGAGATTCTCGACGCTATGCCTGCCGTTGAAGAGACGCCGCATGTGCGCCACGTGCGCTTCAGCAAACCGTTGCATATCATGATGGACGGAATGAAACAGGAGGGACTGGTAATATGCGATACGGAAGATGCGAAAGGGAATGACGCTCGATAATGACCGCTTCTCCTCTGCTTGGATAGTAGGAGGCAGATAGGCGCTGACAGGCTGAAATATACATTGGCATTGTTACACCCTATGTTGTTTTGTAACTTAAAAGCGAGGAATGCTGACAGTTTATAATCTTTTATCCTTGACGTATATCAAGAAGTGAGTGTAATTTGGAACAAATATATGAAAAACACTTGCAATTTATTGTAATAAGCAATATCTTTGCAACGTGTTTTTCATAGTATTAGATTTAAGGTTAACAAGGTTGGAGTACAGCGGTACTCCTTTTTTTATGTCCTTACGTCTCGTGCGGCGTTATTATGAAGTCCACCAATCTTGATTTTCTTTTGAATTTTTCACGTGTGATAGCCATCCCGCTCTTTCCGGTTTTGTTTT
>CAVBFA010000184.1:0-5870 GCA_963594595.1 Oscillibacter sp.
TTCAACAGGAGAGCCTTCGAGCATTATGCTTGGAGGCTCTTCTCATTATATATATGCTATTCCTTGTAATATGCAGATTCTTATGGAGGCCCTCTTTCATGATTCATAGGCCATTACTATAATATGTTTGGAGGCTCTTCTCATTATATATATATACGCCATCCCTGATGGGCATGAAGGCATGCGCTTTTCTACATGCTTGCGGAATCTCTTCCTCCTTTAGTACTTACCAGGAGTCTCTCTCTATTTAGGTATATACCCACGTATATATGATGGTGGCCAGGTCTGTATTTATGATCAACGTATGATACAACATAGAAAACGCGCCACCCCAAAACTGGAATGACGCGCTATCGTGCTTTGTTACCTTTTGTCGAATGAATGGACTTTCGCAAGCCCATGTCCTCCTTTCTTAGAATACAATCAATCTACCAAATAACTAACCTATAAAACTGAAACAATCAATCTACCAAAATAACTAAAACCGAAATATAATGACTAACCTAAACTAATGCTCTTGTTTTTACAGTTGCAAAGGTACGCAGTTTCTTGAAACAAGAGAAATATATGAGGGTGAAAATTGATTTTTTTCTCGTATTTTTGACTTAAGTCAACAACATGTGTTCGCACACAATGTAATCAAACGCTTTCTCCTTAGTTCTTCTTTGTCCTGTCCTATGGTGAATTTTGATGAGAGAAGACAGTTTGGTTTCATAGTCGAAAGTACGAAATGTAATGGTGCCCTATAGAAGCTGTTGTAAAAATTATAAACAGATAACCGCTATTCTTCATTAAAGTGTAAAGTTTTCCGTTTGTCTTTGATAACCACCTGTAAACCAGCGATGAAACATACTTTAACAATCAAAAAGTTGTCCGAAATGGTTAACTCTCCAATATATTTTTATACCTTTGTCGAGCAAGAAATGAGGGGCAAATACCCCCTATAATAACAACCCACTAAGGCATAGCGTTTTACGCATTGCCGTTTATAAATGACTTTAAAAGAATGATACTAACAGTGGTGAAACGCGACGGTCGTGTCGTGGGATTCAACGAGGAAAAGATACAGGCCGCTATCCGCAAAGCGATGATCCATACCGAAAAGGGTGAGGACGAGCAGTTGGTGGCACGTATCAGCACCCGTGTCGCTGCACGCGGCAAGGAGCAGATGGGCGTGGAGGAGATCCAGGACCAGGTAGAGCGTGAGCTGATGAAGAGTTCGCGCAAGGACGTGGCCCGTGAGTATATCTCCTATCGCAACAAGCGCTCGGTAGCCCGTAAGGCTAAGACCCGCGATATTTTCATGAGCATTGTCAATGCAAAGAAGAACGACATCACTCGCGAGAATGCCAACATGAATGCCGACACGCCTGCCGGCATGATGATGAAGTTTGCTTCCGAGACCACCAAGCCGTTCGTGGACGACTACCTGCTCTCTGAGGATGCGCGTCTGGCTGTGGAGCACAACTATCTCCACATCCACGACAAGGACTATTATCCCACCAAGTCGCTCACCTGTGTGCAGCATCCGCTCGATGTCATCCTGCGCAACGGATTCACGGCAGGTCACGGATCTTCCCGTCCGGCCAAGCGCATCGAGACGGCAGCCGTACTGGCTTGCATCTCCCTGGAGACTTGTCAGAACGAGATGCACGGAGGTCAGGCCATTCCGGCTTTCGACTTCTATCTCGCTCCCTATGTGCGCTATACCTACGAGGAGGAAGTGAGGTCGCTGGAGCAGTTTGAGGGTCGCAGTCTCGATGATCTCCGCACGGCAGAGATCAAGGACTATCTGGAGGTTCCGCTCGACGGTCTCAATGGCGACGAGCGCTTGCTCCAGTTTGCCATCAACAAGACTGTGGGCCGCGTCCACCAGGCCATGGAGGCGTTCATCCACAATATGAACACGATCCACTCCCGTGGAGGCAACCAGGTCGTCTTCTCCTCCATCAATTATGGCACCGACACTTCTGCCGAAGGCCGTTGTGTGATGCGCGAGATACTCAAATCGACCTATCAGGGCGTGGGCGATGGCGAGACGGCTATCTTCCCCATCCAGATCTGGAAGAAGAAGAGAGGCGTCAACTATCTGCCGGAGGATCCTAATTATGACCTCTACAAGCTCGCTTGCAAGGTGACGGCGCGCCGCTTCTTCCCCAATTTCCTCAACCTCGATGCCACCTTCAACCAAAATGAGAACTGGCGTGCTGACGATCCCGACCGTGCGCGTTGGGAGATCGCCACGATGGGATGCCGCACCCGTGTCTTCGAGAATCGATTCGGACCGAAGACGAGCGTAGGCCGTGGCAACCTCAGTTTCTCCACTATCAATATCGTGAAGCTCGCCATCGAGTGTATGGGTATTGAGGACCAGCAGGAGCGCGTGGACAAGTTCTTTGAGAAGCTCGACGAAATGCTCGATGTGGCGGCCCATCAGCTCGACGACCGCCTCCAGTTCCAGGCCACTGCCTTGGCCAAGCAGTTCCCCATGCTCATGAAGTATCTCTGGATCGGAGCAGAGCAGCTCAAGCCGGAGGACACCATTGAGCGGGTTATCAACCAGGGCACGCTTGGTATCGGCTTTATCGGACTGGCCGAATGTCTTGTGGCCCTCACCGGTCATCATCATGGCGAGAGCGAGGAGGCACAGAAGTTGGGACTGCGGATCGTGACCCACATGCGCGACCGTGCCAACGAGTTCTCTGAGAAGTATCACCACAACTACTCCATCCTCGCTACGCCTGCCGAGGGTCTGAGTGGCAAGTTCACCAAGCGTGACCGCAAGGAGTTTGGCATCCTGCCCGGTATCACCGACCGCGAGTATTACACCAACTCCAACCATGTCCCCGTCTATTACAAGTGCTCAGCGCTTCACAAGGCCGAGGTGGAGGCTCCGTACCACGACCTCACGCGTGGTGGTCATATCTTTTACGTCGAGGTCGATGGCGATGCCACCCACAATCCTTCTTCCATCATGCGCGTGGTCGATATGATGGACCGCTTCAATATGGGCTACGGTTCGGTGAACCACAACCGCAACCGCTGCATGAAGTGTGGTTATGAGAATGCGGATCCTAACATGGAAGTTTGTCCGAAGTGTGGCAGTACGGATATCGACCGCCTCCAGCGCATCACCGGCTACCTCGTCGGTACCACGGAGCGCTGGAACTCTGCCAAACTCGCCGAGCTCAAGGATCGTGTCACCCATACGCTATAGTATCGTGCGATCTACTAATTGATAGAAACATATAGGGTGGGGGTGTGTCAAAATCGGCTTTTGGCGCACCCTCTTTCTTAAGCATATAATTCCATGAACGAATCTTCCACCAAACTACAGGACACCATCTCCGTCCTTCAGGTAGTCCACGACACGATGGTCGATGGACCAGGCATGCGCACCACGGTCTATTGTGCTGGCTGCCCCAACCATTGTCCGGGTTGTCACAACCCCGAGTCGTGGGACATCCAGCATGGCACTCCCGTCTCTGTCGCCACGCTCCTTGATGAGCTCCTGGCCGATCCATTCGCCGACGTCACCTTCTCTGGCGGTGATCCGATGTTTCAGGCCGAAGCCTTCGCACGCCTGGCCGATGGCTTGCGCGAGCGCAGCCGCAAGACCATCTGGTGCTATACGGGTCTCACCTTTGAGCAGATCCTCACCCATCCCAGCCAGCGTGCCCTCCTCGAAAGGGTCGATGTGCTGGTCGATGGACCCTTCATCCTTGCACAGCGTGATCCAGACCTGGTCTTCAGAGGCAGCGCCAATCAGCGTGTCATCGACGTACCCGCCTCGCTGCGCCGTGGCGAGGTGGTGACAATACCGCATCCCGAGGACCTTTTTTGAGGCTGCTTCCCTGTAGGAGGGCAACGAAAACAGCGCACGACACGAACCATGCTTCGCAAGGACTGCATCCTTGTTTTGCAAAGCATAAGAAACAACGAGGGTGTGTCAAAACTGTAACTATTCAGCAATAGTGTAGGCATGCAGCATCCTACCATCCTATAACGACAGGATGGTATGGATAGCTTGCAGCTGCGACTGGCCGTTTTTCCATGCAGTGTCAGCAATGGAATGTATAGAAAAGAAAGCGTCTGCTCCATTGTCAGACCTGAAAGTGCCGGACACTTTCTGCTTTATCTTCAGTTTTCGGATTCCTCTCTCGCTCGCATTGTTGTCGGGTGGAATTGCGGGATTTTCCAAGAAGTTGAATATGTAATCCCTGCATTTTGCGAGTCCATTGCGAAGCCTCTCGAAGTTGGATCTTAGGTGGAGCAGGTTGGCTTTCAGCAGATCGTCAAGCTTGTCAAGCCAAGTTCTTTTGTCAATGAATTCATTAGGCCGAGTGTTTCTCTCATGAATGGCTTGTCTAAACAGGCTTGCCACATTTTTCGACCACTGCTGTTTCGGGTCAAGCTCTGTCAAGTATTCCAACTCGCGCAGAAGGTGGGCCAGGCACACTTGGTGATTCAAAAAGTCAAGGGCAAAATACGCGCTGTGCCTGTCGGTCACTGCCACCATGTTTTTTAGAGCATCGCCGAACCTCTCTTCAAGCACTTTTGACGAGCGGCCGGCAGCACGGAAGCAAAGCGTCAAGTATGTTGTTTGCGCTATCCACGCCCAATCCAATTTCTTGTTGTTGTAGCAACCCGACTCATCGAAGCCCACAACGGGTGATTTCCTCAGCATGTCTTCCAGCAGCTTTATGGCAGGCTTGGATTTCCTCATGGCCTCCTGTACAATGTTCTTGATGGAGCCTTGGCTCATGTGGACAGAAAACACCTCTTCCATCAAAGAAGCCAGTCGCTCGTAAGGTATGCACTGCACCACGCTCAGGTAGGTCACAACGGCTCTGATGTTCTTGCCAAAAGTTACCTGGTTGCCCCGCTTGCGCGGCTCGTATCCTCTATTGCAACATCCGCAGGTGCAGGTCTTCTTGTAATGGCGATATTCTCTCACGACAGGCGCCAACGTTGGCAAATCTACAACTTGACTTACATAGTCAAGCTCTCCCGCTATGCCGGACAAGTCACGACCGCACTCGCGACAATATCCACTCATGCAGTCTTCCACAACATTCGGCTTTTCCGTCATATTTCTGTTGTGTGCCTCATGCCCAGGCTGCCCGCCAGGTTTAAGGCCGCTCTTCTTTCGCAAGGATTTTGTGCGCCGAATCACTTCGGCTTTCATCTTTTCCTTGGAGGGAGGAGTGCTGCTGTTGTTTGAATTCTTGTCGGGCTTCTCATACTTTTCCAGCCGCTTGCGCAGGCTGCGGTTCTCTTTTTGAAGCCTTTCCACGTTACGGCGCAAATTCGCATTCTCCGTATGTAGCGCATCGATGGCTTCATGCATCGACTGCATCTCAGATGTCAGCCTTTTCAAGGCTTGCGATATATCCGTAACTTGCTTATTCATAGATACAAAGGTACAAAAAATATCCGAGATATCCAAAAATAAAGTGTAAATATTTTATTGGTTTTCAATATATTATCGCCTACTTGTTTTGTCAGGATTGTTGACAAAAAACTCAAAGGAGTGTTATTGCTGAATAGTTACAGGTGTACTCTTGGTTTGTTAATGAAGGTAAAAATGCAAGTAGCGGTCGTGAGCGAGGTGGATGTTGGACCCTTCTCCTGCTAATCTTAAATATCAGATATAGAGGTATTTAGATACTGTTTGTTAAACCAATAGATAGCAGGTCTGACTTGTAGAAACTTACGAACTTACAAACTTACGAACTTACCAACTTACAAACTTACATTAAGGATTTCAACTTTCTTCCTGGATAGTTTCAGTGATAATTTATCTGTAAAGTATATTCAGACTGTTGTTCGGTTGTTCACATAGCTCTGCTATGTGCCATTTCTCGCAA
>CAVBFA010000184.1:5880-6382 GCA_963594595.1 Oscillibacter sp.
TATTAATATTATATATACTATTTCTTTGACCCCAACCACGCATCCATTTTGAAAACGTAATAATGTAATAACGTAATAATGTAATGTTGTAATGTTGTAAGGTAGGTCGTCATGTCCACCTTACAACATTACAACATTACATTATTACGTTTTCATTTTTCCACTTCGCTCTCCAATTTTCTCAATGCAATATATCTGTAAATGATATTCAGAAGATAAGTCAGTAGTTCACACAGCTTTGCTATGTGCCATTTCTATGAAGACGAAAAAAGTTGGAAAATATTTGTGATTTTATTTGGAGGTATGAAATATTCTTCGTACCTTTGCAGAAGATTTAGCGGCGCTCGGCAATTTGAGAGCAAGCTCTCATTGCGCTCGCTTGCAAAATCTTTGCACCCGGATACGAGACTTGCGGAACAAACCCATAGAGGGCCCGCGACGGGCTTTTCTTACGACAGGGGCGAGGGACAAACAAATAGCGGCGCCGGTCCTAAGCTACCAT
>CAVBFA010000185.1:0-2735 GCA_963594595.1 Oscillibacter sp.
TATTCTTGAGCGTCACCACTCCTT
Source organism: Oscillibacter sp. (assembly GCA_963594595.1). GTDB lineage: Bacteria > Bacteroidota > Bacteroidia > Bacteroidales > Bacteroidaceae > Prevotella. The sequence goes on from CAVBFA010000185.1 coordinate 25, forward strand.
TCTGTATCTCGTCGTCGCCGGCGAGAGCCACATATGGAATGGCGTTGGCATTGGCGTATGCCATCTGCTTTTTCATCTTCGCAGCATCAGGGAACATCTCCGTGCGTATGCCGTTCTGTCTGGCTTTCGCCACAACAGGAAGACAATAGCCAGTTTCTTTCTCTCCAAAATTTATGAAGAGCAGCTGGGTGTCGGTCGTTATCTCCTTTGGATAGAGGTCAAGCGTGTTCAGCACATCATATATTCTGTCGGCTCCGAATGAAATTCCCACTCCACTTATTCCTGGCATTCCGAAGATTCCCGTGAGGTTGTCGTAGCGACCTCCGCCTGTGATGCTTCCCATTGGAGTGTCCAACGCCTTGACCTCAAAGATTGCTCCTGTGTAATAGTTGAGTCCGCGGGCCAACGTGAGGTCAAGTTGAAGTTCGTTTTTCAGGTCAACCTGTGATGCGGCATTCAGGATGAAGCGAAGTTCCTCTATTCCCTTCATGCCCACCTCAGACGAAGCCAGGAAGTCTTCCATAACTTTGAGTTTCTCTTCATTGCTTCCGGATAAAGTTATGACAGGCTGCAACTTGGCTATTGCCTTTTCACTTATTCCGTCAGCTCTCAATTCTTCGTTCACCTTGTCCAGACCTATCTTGTCGAGCTTGTCGATTGCCACCGTAATGTCAACTATCTTTTCAGCCTCTCCTACAATCTCGGCAATTCCAGAAAGCAACTTTCGGTTGTTGATTTTAATCTGTACTCTTATTCCGAGACGCTGGAACACAGTGTCCATTATCTGCACCAGTTCCACCTCGTTGAGCAGAGAATCGCTGCCCACGATGTCGGCATCACATTGATAGAACTCCCTGTAACGACCTTTCTGCGGGCGGTCTGCTCTCCACACAGTCTGGATTTGATAGCGTTTGAACGGCAACTGGATTTCATCTCTGTGCATCACGACAAAGCGTGCAAACGGCACGGTGAGGTCATAACGCAATCCCTTCTCGCAGATTTTAGAAGATAGTGCAAGCGAATTGCGTTCTGCCAGCTGTTCGTCGCTCACCTTGGTTAGATAGTCTCCGCTGTTGAGCACACGGAAGAGGAGTTTGTCACCCTCCTCGCCATATTTTCCGAGCAGCGTCTGCAGCGTCTCCATGGCGGGTGTCTCTATCTGCTTGAAGCCGTAGAGGGCGTAAACGGAGCGTATGGTATCGAAGATATAGTTTCGTTTCGCCATCTCCGCTGGAGTGAAGTCGCGCGTGCCTTTTGGTATTGATGGTTTGCTCATCTGTTGTATTTATGTTTTTATGTTAATTTCTAACGATTGTCTGTTCTCTATCCGGACCGACTGACACGATTTTGATAGGAGTCTCGAGTTCTGCCTCAAGGAATTCGATGTAGTCTTTGAATTCTTTCGGGAACTGGTCTTCGCTCGTTATCTTTGTCATGTCTTTTTTCCATCCTGGCAGTTCTGTATATACAGGCTCTATGCCATGCTCAATATCGAATGGAAAATCACGAGTCTCGACTCCATCCTTGCGGTATGCCACGCAAGCCTTGATTGTGTCGAATCCGTCGAGCACATCGCTCTTCATCATAATGAGCTGTGTAACTCCGTTTATCATTATAGCGTAGCGCAGAGCCACGAGGTCGATCCATCCGCAGCGGCGCTCTCTTCCTGTAACGGCTCCATATTCATGTCCGAGATCACGCAGTCTGCTGCCGGTCTCGTCGAACAGCTCTGTAGGGAACGGACCAGCTCCGACACGTGTACAGTAAGCCTTCATAATGCCGTAAACCTCTCCCACCTTGTTGGGACCTATGCCGAGTCCTGAGCAAGCCCCCGCACAAATGGTGTTTGAAGATGTCACAAATGGATAGCTACCAAAATCAACGTCGAGCATAGTGCCCTGTGCGCCCTCGCAGAGCACAGTCTTGCCGTCTCTCAGCACCTTGTTGATGACGTGTTCTGAATCCACGATCTCAAACTGGCGCAGGTATTCTATACCTTCCATCCATGTTTTCTCCACATCAGTTATGTCGTAGTCGGTATAGCCGAGATCTTTGAGCATCTCTTCATGGCGTGCTTTGTGCTGCTGATATTTCTGTTCGAAATTGTCGAAGATGTCTCCTACACGAAGTCCTGTACGTGAGATTTTGTCGGTATATGTCGGTCCGATGCCTTTACCTGTCGTTCCGACCTTGTTCTTGCCCTTCCTTGCCTCGTATGCGGCGTCGAGCAGTCGGTGTGTAGGCATGATGAGATGGGCTTTCTTTGATATTTTCAGACGCTTGGTAAGCGGGTGTCCGCTTTTCTCCAGATCTTTAGCTTCAGCCATGAAGAGGTCTGGAGCAAGAACTACTCCGTTTCCGATGATGTTTGTCTTTCCACCCTGGAAAATACCTGAAGGGATGCTGCGCAGCACGTATTTCTCTCCTTCGAACTCCAGCGTGTGTCCAGCGTTTGGACCGCCCTGGAATCTGGCAATGACATCATAGTTTGGTGTCAGTACGTCTACAACTTTTCCTTTTCCCTCATCGCCCCACTGCAAACCGAGCAGGACATCAACCTTTCCTGTTTTCATTTTTATATGTTATTTTTATTAGCCGAAGAGTAGAAAGCTTGCAAATTGAAAGTCAACGGAACTCTGTGGACCAAAACAAATCTCATGAAATGGCGACGACAAAGCTTCATGACGTTGACAGACAACATGCCGACGGTC
>CAVBFA010000185.1:2745-6267 GCA_963594595.1 Oscillibacter sp.
CGGTCAACCTGCGACTTCTGTTATTTCCTGTTCTTTGCCACGGTCCGCGCTTTAAGAAAGCGTGCATGAACCGTTTCTGCGTACAAAAATACTACTTTATTTTATATTTACGCGTACGACACGAAAAAAAGTGCACTTCTACATGCACTTTTTCATTGCCGCCTCTACTATTTTTTTCTGCATATCTCCCATATCTGCAAAAGCCACGAGACTGTTGTTTGCGGCATGTCTCACAGCCATGGAGTTGTCGGCGAGGGCAGCCATTGCCTGGTCAACAAATTCATTGATGTCTCTATCATCCGGTTCTGCCCCTTTTCTGAAGAGACACGAGAGCAGGTTGAAACCGCATATCTGCTCCAGGGTCTTGTCTGAAGCTATCCAAGCAAAGGCATGGAGCGAGGCATTGTCTGTATATTGAAACAGGTTGAATGTGGCGTATTCTGCCATCTCCTGAGTCGTAGTCTGCTCCATCCAAAGGTCAACGAGGTCTGAACTCATTCTTTCGGCAGGCATTATCAGCGTGGCGAGAATCTTACATTCTCTCACATTTTCTTTCCACAGGGCCGCGGCCAAGTCATAATCCTTGCCATACTGTTGCGCTATGTTGCGGAGCGTTGGCAGCTGGATTCCCCAATTCAGGTATCCGCCGATGCCTTTCTCTCTCATCGACGCCGACGCCACACCATTCATCTGCAGCGAGAATCCTCGTTTTATTTGCTTTATCGCATCTTGTACTTGTTGCTGTTCCATGTCTTATATAAATTCTACAAAGCTCCATATTCCTTGCCGTATCTCATCATCTGCTGGTCGTAGCCCTCAGAATAGTCAACAAGAATATCCATTACATCCCCCTTGTCATCCGTCACAGGCGTGAGTTTCGGGTTCACAAAGCCTTTATATGGCGCAAGGTCAAGTCTGGCATATCTGTCGAGCACTTCTTTGTGGAGCTTCTCGTCCACATCCACGGCGTATGTCTCCACGAGCAGTCTTGCAGCCTCGAGGTCTCCCTCGCTCTTCACCCGTTGTATCTCGGCAAGAAGCTGGGCAAACAGTCTGCGAAGAGCCTCGTAGTCGTTTATGCGCAAGTAAGTCTTTCCGTTGTCGGTATATAATTCAGCCACATGGTCCTCCTTTCCCTTCTCATAACACCAACGGGCTATCAGAGCCCTGTTACGCATGTGTGCCTCTTCAATCCTGTTGCCTGGCACAATTCTCACGAGCTGGGTCATGAGTCCGTTGAGCATATAAGAATAATATGCAGCATGATATGCTTCGCCGTCGTCCAGGAGTCCGAGCTGTTGCAGCTTTGGATCCGCGATGAAATACAGACCGAAAAGGTCCGCCCTCGCCTCCTCTATCGTGCTGCCATATGATTTGAGTGCGTCTGGCGACACTCCGTCGAGCAGTTTTCCGCTTCCATGTCCCAGACATTCGTGCAGGTCGGTGTGCAGATTGTCGCAATGGTCACCCCATTTGTCTATCAGTTCCACCATCGCCTTGTCTTGTATGAATTCTTCTTTGAATCCGTTACCGTGTGCAGCCTTGTTGTATGCGTCGATGAGATTGCTGATCGTAACGCTCTTGCTGCCGTGTGCAGCCCTTATCCAGTCGGCGTTCGGAAGGTTTATGCCGATTGCCGTTGACGGATATTCGTCGCCTCCGAGCATTGCGGCCCTCACCACGTGTGCCGTCACTCCCCTCACTTTCTCTTTCTTGAAGCGGGGGTCTACAGGCGAATGGTCTTCAAACCTCTGCGCCTCATCGCTTATAGTCTTGGTGCGTCGTGTCGCCTCCTGGTCTTTGTATTCCACTATGCCCTCCCACGAACCTTTCAGTCCTAGAGGGTCGCCATACACTTCAATGAATCCATTTACGAAATCCACGTCAGATTTATGCTCTCCAACCCATTCAATACAGTAGCGGTTGAAAGTATTCAGGTCGCCTGTCTCATAATAATCCACAAGTATCGAGATGTATTGCGCCTGTGCTTCGTTGAGTGCCAGCTGTTGGGCTTTCTTGAGCCAATATATGATATGACTGATGGCTGGAGCATATTTCCCTTGAGCGCTCCACACGTCTTCTCTGACCTGCCCGTCGGCGTCTTTCACAAGCGTAGAATTGAGACCATGCGACACCGGTTCTGGTCCGTCGTCTTTTGCCTGCTCTCGATAGAATGCTTCAACTTCTTCCTGTGTCAGTCCCTGGTAGAAATTGCACGCCGACTCTTTCACGACGTCTACACCATCTTCTGTACACACACGTTTAGACATATAGTGCGGGTCGAATATAGGCCGGCGCAACTCTTCGATGAGTCCATCAACGGTCTGCCCGTCGTCTAGCGGCAACTGGCTGGCAGGCAATTTCCTCACCTGCGTTTCGAAGAAGTCTTCTGAGAATCGAGGTTCAAATTTCTCGCATCCATAATGATGATGAATTCCATTTGAGAACCACACCCTTCTGAGGTATTCTTCAAAACACCTGTACTCTTCTTGATTTCTGTCACTCTCGAACCCACTATAGATTGCCTCAAGAACCTTTCTGATCTTAAGATTGTGGAGTCCGAACTGGTCGAAGGTTATGTCGCGCCCCCATAGCGTTGCCTCTGAAAGGCAATATATCAGTTTCTTCTGCTGCAATGGCAACTGTTCGAAACCCTCAAGCCTGTATCGTAGGATCTGGATGTCGGCGAACCTGACGTCCGTGTATTTATAGTTTTCCATTTCTTCCTTTTGGTGGTTATGGGAAATCTTTCCCAATGCTGCCAGAGCCTTGGCTGTCTACTGCTATTGTCGCTACTGCGACTGCATCTCACACAACAGTATTCCCGTTACTGCTCCTGTGTGTCCAGCTCTATCGGCTCAGGCACCTTCATCTTCTCAGGCTTCGGGTCAGACGACAGTTTATACTGTCTTGGAGTGATGCCTTCGAAGCGATAGAAGGCAGCGTAGAACGATTGCCGGTTAGCGAATCCCACCATGCTGCTAACATCCTCCATCGTCATTCCACGATACCGGTCGTCCTTGAGTATCTGCATAGCCTCGGACACGCGATAGCGGTTTACGAACGAGGTGTAGTTCATGCCGAATCTGACATTGAGCACAGCAGACACATATCTCGTGTTAGTACCGATGTCATAAGCCAGACGCTTTGCAGAATACGCCTTCTCCTTATACATCTTCTTGTTTCCTATATAGTCGACGATTCTGTTTTCCAGTGTTTCCATCAGCTCAGGATTCACAAGATTAAGATAAGTCACCTCTTTTGCTTTCTTTTCTCTAATATTATATTTTGCCATACCTATTAAATGTTTTGGACCATTACGGTCTTTCCTGCTACAATTTATATACCTCAGTATTATGTTTCACGTGTATTATGTCTTACGTTCGATACGCAGACTATCGTCTCGTGTGCCATGTTTGCCTGTAAGCAAAAGGCTTGGACCTTTGATTGAATTTATCTGTTGATACGACGCATCCCGGAAATGAGGGAACAGAATGAAATGAATCCATTCATTTCTTATCC
>CAVBFA010000186.1:0-6133 GCA_963594595.1 Oscillibacter sp.
AAATTTATTATCAACTTCAAGAATATGTGGATGAGATTTGAGGATTAGCAGAAATATTAAACACCACCAGTAACCACCCAAACGGTCATTAGGCCATTTAATGTAATATTTTACAACTGCTTGCAGTCTTTTGTTTTTTATAAGGCGTCTTATGCTTGTTTTTAATTTGCAATAGCTCGCTATTACTCATTAAAAACCAAACAAAATCCACTCTTCTAAAAATCAAAATCCAAGCAAGCCCTAACGACCTATTCAGGTTAAAAGCCAAACAAAATCCACTCTCCTAAAAGGACAAAATCCAAGCAAACCCTAATGACCGATATGGGATTATCGGCCAACCTCTGAATCCACATTAGTGGAAATTAACACTTATTGCTTTCGATTTATTGTTTTTCTTTTGCTCGTTTCATTATTTTTCTTTTACTTTGCAGTAAATAGAATACTAACTAATAACATTTTATTATGAACACAAACGAAGCACCTAATTTGTGTGGTTTGAAAAGAGAGGATTTTCAAACCACAGTAAACGGAAAGAAGACTGATCTATATATTCTCAAGAACAAGAACGGCAATGAGGTGGCGCTGACAAACTATGGCGGTGCGCTGGTTGCCATTATGGTTCCTGACAAAGACGGCAACTATGCCAACGTCATTCAGGGCCACGACAACATACAGGACGTGATAAACAGTCCGGAGCCATATCTATCCACGCTCATCGGCCGCTACGGAAACCGCATCTGCAAAGGTCGCTTCCAATTGGGCGGAAAGGTATACCAGTTGCCTATCAACGATGGCGAGAACTCGCTTCACGGCGGCAACGACGGATTCAACAAGAAGGTGTGGGACGCTCTGAGGATGAACGACGAGACGGTGGTTCTCAACTACGTGTCGAGCTACGGCGAAGAGGGATTCTCCGGTGAGGTGAAAGTTACCGTTACATACACCTTCAACGATGACAATGAACTGATTATCGACTATATGGCAACGACAAACAAGAAGACCGTAATCTGTCTGACAAACCACGGATTCTTCAGTCTTGCAGGTATAGCCAACCCTACTCCCGACGTATACAATGTGGAATGCGAGATCAACGCTGACTTCTATCTGCCAATCGATGCCAACAGCATCCCTACTGGCGAGATACGCTTCGTGGAGGGCACTCCGTTCGACTTCCGCACCCCGAAAGCCATCGGCGAGCGCATCGACTCCGAAAACGAGCAGCTGCGCAACGGCAGCGGATATGACCACAACTATGTGCTGAACAAGAAGGAAGAGGGCGAACTGAGCTTCGCTGCCCGACTGACAGAACCAAAGAGCGGCAGGACAATGGAGGTGTACACCACAGAGCCTGGATTGCAACTCTATACTGGCAACTTCGAGAACGGCATCAGCGGACAGCATGGCGCCACGTTCCCACGCCGCAGTGCGGTATGTCTGGAAGCACAACACTTCCCAGATTCGCCAAACCGCCCTTACTTCCCGTCTGTGGTGCTCCATCCGGGAGAGCAGTACAAGCAGACCACAATATACAAATTCGGAGTAAAGAAATGACAATCTGCTGACAAGCAGGCTAACGAACAAACAATAATCTAAAACTCAGAATCATTTTAACCTATGGAAATAGAATATGTAAGAAGTCGCTTTGTAAAGCATTTCGACGGAAAGACAGGTAACGTTTACACATCACCAGGAAGAATAAACCTCATCGGCGAACATACTGACTATAACGGAGGCTTCGTCTTTCCGGGAGCAATAGACAAAGGAATAATGTGTGAAATACGTCCCAACGGCACCAACAAGGTGATGGCTTATTCCATCGACCTGAAAGACCGTGTGGAATTTGACATAGACGACGAAAAGGGTCCTAAGGCAAGCTGGGCACGCTATCTGTATGGCATCGTTCAGGAGATGAAGAAACGCGGAGTTGACGTGAAAGGCTTCAACACCGCATTCGCCGGCGACGTGCCTCTCGGAGCCGGTCTGTCATCATCGGCAGCCCTCGAGAGCTGCTATGCCTTCGCCCTCAACGACCTGTTCGGCGAGAACAAGGTGTCTAAATGGGATATGGTGTTGGCAGGACAGGCTACCGAACACAACTACTGTGGAGTGAACTGTGGCATCATGGACCAGTTTGCGAGCGTATTCGGCATGGAGGGCAAACTGATGCGCCTCGACTGCCGCAGCCGCGAGTTCGAATATTTCCCATTCGACCCGAAGGGCTACAGACTGGTGCTCGTTGACTCCGTGGTGAAGCACGAACTGGCATCATCGGCATACAACGACCGCCGCAAGAGCTGCGAGAACGTGGTTGCAGCTTTGCAGAAGAAATATCCTGAGAAGACTATCGAAACCCTGCGCGACGCCGACTGGGACATGCTCAACGCCGTAAAGGATGAGGTTAGCGAGGAGGACATGAAGCGTGCCACATTCGTATTGGGAGAGAAAGACCGTGTGCTGGCAGTATGCGACGCACTCAACGCCGGCGACTACGAGACCGTGGGCAAGAAGATGTATGAAACCCACCACGGACTGAGCAAGGAATACGAAGTGTCTTGCGAAGAACTCGACTATCTCAACGACATCGCACGTGAGGATGGCGTCACCGGTTCGAGAATCATGGGCGGAGGTTTCGGCGGATGCACCATCAACCTCGTGAAGGAGGATCTCTACGATCATTTCATCGCCGACGTGAAGAAGAAATATGCGGAGCGCTACGGCAAGGAACCGAAGATATATGATGTGGTAATCAAAGACGGTTCGAGAAAAATCTGCTAAAGCTAAGAAGACATAAACCAAACATAGCAAACCGAGCGGAAAGTCATTTCATAGTGGCTTTCCGCTTTTTAGTTAATATACCCCTGTAATTGTACACTTAAGATAACAAAACACACCCTTAAACACTAAGAAAAGACATAAAGGTGTAGGAATAACACCTACACGGACAAAAAAGTCATAATCTTTTATTGCCGATTGGAAAAATAATAGTAATTTAGCCACGAATTAAATAATTCATTGAATCTTTACGTTCCGAAAATCTATTTAGCATACATATATGAAAGGTATAAAATCTATCATTCTTGGAGCAGGAATGGCTATCGCGACGATGCTTTCATGCTCAACAGGCGGCAACACACAGCTCACGGAGTCTGGCCTCAACCCTGCCGCATTCGACACAACCATCAACAACAAGCCCGTTAAACTATTCACGCTCAAGAACAAGAGCGGGATGGAAGTCTGCATCACAAACTTCGGAGGCAGAGTGGTATCGCTCACCGTTCCCGACAAGGACGGAAAGCCTACTGACGTGGTGCTCGGCTACGACAACATCAGGCAGTATGCAGACTCGGTGAACAGTCCGAGCGACTACGGTTCTACCGTGGGCAGATATGCCAACAGAATAGACAAGGGCCATCTTCACGTGAACGGCAAGGACTATCAGCTGCCGCAGAACAACTTCGGACATTGCCTGCATGGCGGTCCGTCGGGATGGATGTATCAGGTGTATGATGCAGAACAGCCCAACGACACCACTCTCGTCATGAGACTCATGTCGCCTGACGGCGACAACAACTTCCCCGGAACGGTGAAGGCAACGGCAACATACAAGGTGCTCAACAATAATACTCTCGACATCACCTTCGAGGCGACGACAGACAAGGAGACGGTGGTGAACATGACCAACCACAGCTACTTCAACCTCAACGGCGACCCGTCGAAAGAGGGAACAAACATGGTGCTTTATGTCAATGCCGACAATTTCACCCCTGCCGACGACACATACATGACAACGGGCGAGATAAAGGCGGTGGAGGGCACACCGATGGACTTCCGCAAGCCTCATGCCATCAGCGAGACAATCAACGACACTACATATCAGCAGATAAAGAACGCCACTGGCTACGACCACAACTGGTGTCTGAACACATACAAGAACGGAAAGGGCGACGACACCAAGGTATGCGCCTCGCTCTATTCGCCTGTCACCGGCATCCTGCTCGAGATGTTCACCAACGAACCGGGAGTACAGGTATATACCGGCAACTTCCAGGGTACTGGCATTGCATGCAAGCACGGAGTGAAATACCCCAAGCATGTGTCGGTATGTCTGGAGAGCCAGAAATACCCTGACTCACCGAACAAGAAAGACTGGCCTTCGCCATATCTGAAACCGGGCGAGAAGTATTACAGCCATGTGGCATACCGCTTCGGAATAAAGAAGTAAATGGGGATTGAGAGAATCTGCCACTTATAAAAAGACTGCAAACTGATATAGACTGCAGCATTAAGCGCTCTCACACCATTTGGCGTTAAGCCAAAGCGGGGTGATACGTGATACTATAAAACAAAGAAAAAACAAAACTACTAACAAAATAATAAAAGAATATGGAATTATATGACTGGCTGGTGATTGGGCTATTTTGCCTCGCCTTAATAGGAATCGTTGTATGGGTCGTGAGCAAGAAGAACAACGACTCTGCAGATTATTTTCTCGGTGGACGCGACGCCACATGGATTGCCATCGGAGCGTCGATCTTTGCATCAAACATCGGTTCGGAGCACCTCATAGGTCTCGCCGGTGCCGGAGCATCGTCTGGTATGGCAATGGCACACTGGGAGATACAGGGATGGATGATACTTATCCTGGGATGGGTGTTCGTGCCATTCTACACCCGCTCTATGGTTTACACCATGCCTGAATTTCTGGAGAGACGATACAACAAGGAGAGCCGCACGATACTGTCGGTGATTTCGCTCATCAGCTACGTGCTCACCAAGGTTGCCGTTACGGTATACGCCGGTGGCCTCGTGTTCCAGCAGGTGTTCGGCATCAAGGAGCTGTGGGGCATCGACTTCTTCTGGATCGCTGCCATCGGACTGGTGCTTATCACTGCTCTCTATACCATCTTCGGCGGTATGAAGAGCGTGCTCTATACTTCGGTATTGCAGACTCCTATCCTTCTGCTCGGTTCCATCATCATCCTCGTGCTCGGACTGAAGGCCGTGGGCGGCTGGGACCAGGTGATGCAGATCTGCTCTGCTGAGCCTGTTAACGAATATGGCGACAAGATGACCGACCTGATGCGCGACCTGCGCGATCCGCAATATCCTTGGCTCGGAGCCTTGGTGGGCAGTGCCGTAATCGGTTTCTGGTATTGGTGTACCGACCAGTTCATCGTGCAGCGTGTGCTGTCGGGAAAGAATGAGAAGGAGGCTCGCCGCGGTACTATCTTCGGTGCATATCTGAAGCTCCTCCCTGTGTTCATCTTCCTCATCCCTGGAATGATTGCCTACGCACTCAACGTGCAGAGCCATGGCGCATTCCTCCCCGTTGATGCCAACGGCGTGGCTATAAGCGATGCTGCCTTCCCTACCCTCGTGGCCAAACTGCTGCCGGCAGGATTCAAGGGACTCGTGGTTTGCGGTATCCTCGCTGCATTGATGAGTTCGCTGGCTTCGCTGTTCAACTCTTCGGCAATGCTCTTCACCATCGACTTCTACAAGCGTCTCCGTCCGCAGACATCAGAGAAATCTCTCGTACGCATCGGACAGATCGCCACAGTGGTAATCGTGATTCTCGGCATCCTGTGGATTCCTATCATGAGAAGCGTGGGCAACGTGTTGTATAATTATCTTCAAGACGTGCAGAGCGTTCTCGCTCCTGGCATCGCAGCGGCATTCCTTCTTGGAATATGCTGGAAGCGTGCCACTGCCAAAGGCGGTATGTGGGGACTCCTGGCTGGCATCATAATCGGTCTGACAAGACTCGGCGCAAAGGTATACTACAGTAATGTGACTGATGCGGCAGACAACTGGTTCAAGGCTGTGTTCTTCGATTTCAACTGGCTGTACTTCTGCGGCGTGATGCTCATCGTGTGCTGTCTGGTTGTGGTGGTAGTGAGCCTCATGACTCCTGCGCCTACTGAAGACAAGATACAGGGACTGGTGTTCGGCACTTCAACACCGGAGCAGAGAGCTGCCACAAGGGCAAGCTGGACGAAGTGGGATGTAATCCACAGTGTCATAATCCTTGCCATCACAGTGGCGTTCTACATCTACTTCTGGTAAAAAAAAACGTCCAAAACAATGATACACGAAATTAAAAATAACTTTAAAAACCTAAATAATAATACCT
>CAVBFA010000187.1:0-1487 GCA_963594595.1 Oscillibacter sp.
ATCCCACTTTCGAGCTGATCGTATTTATCAATCTGCCGATGTTGTTGTCCAAATCCGTATATGTGAGCTGTTTGTCGGTTGATTTGCTTTCAGGACGGTTTGCCTTGTAGGTCACGAACAGCATGTCTGGCGTGTTGTCAGCTCCCAATGAATATTCATTCAGGCAGTGGATGGCAAAGTCCGTCACGTTTGTGTTTGACTTTGCATCTCCTGTCTTAATCCTGTTGCTGGAGTTGTAGTTTTCCAGTCTGCGGTCTTCTTTCTGATAATATGATGTCGTGCACCATTTCCTTTCTTTCGTGTCTATCCAGTAAGCACCGTCGGCGTTGTGACCGGCGGGGATTATGGCTGAAACAGGGTCTTCGGCAATGCTGATGACGACAGATTTCTTGTCGGCAATCTTCAGTTCGTCGCTGATGGTAGTCGTCTGTACGTTCTCTGCGGAATTCCTTTCCAAGGTGGAGATACCGTCGAAGTTGTTGTCTTCAACGCATGAAACGATTTTCATGTTGTTCCGGTCAAACCATTTTTCAGCAATGATGCCGTTGTATCTCGGAGATGTTCCAGTGTTTATGTTGGAGATAGAAGATGCCAGGTCTGCAGATGCGAAATTCAGCCTTGCGTCTGTAAACACGATACCGTTGCGTAGGATTTCCTTGAATCCGTTTTCCTTGTAGAATCGCTTGTAGTCAGACAGCAGATCCGAACGCAGCTGGTCGATGGTGATGTTTACAACAAGCCTTGGCACAGATGTATGAATCTGTGCTCTTGCCGTGCCGCAAGCCAAAATGGCTATTGTGGTCGCCGTTATTATGTTGTATTTCGTAGCCGTTGTCTTAATCATTCTTTCTCGTTGCATATAGATTGCCGCAATTTTTCAATAGCAAAGATAATGCCAAAAGGGGTATTCCCTCAGCGTAAACTTGTACTAATCGCCCAGACAGACCTATGCAGAGCATTATGGAAAGGAAAATCCAAGCCTTTCTTAGTTTCCTTTCGTTTCGTCTGTTCTTGATGATATATATTGCCCAATACAAATTCAACGGGCACAATATGAGTATTTGCAGATTGGTGCTTGTTGTCGGGTGCTCTGAGAAGAGCATGACGAACAGAATCAAACCTGCCAGTCCGCTCGCGAGCAACAACGTGATGTCTACCCAGAGAAGCCTCTTTTTTGTCTTGATTTCCGCAAAAACTATCGCAGCCATTAATATTAACAATGTAATAAAGACGAATTGAGGCGTCACTTTTGTCTTTCCCGCAATCGCGTAATCGTTTCCTTTTACGATGATTTCGGTATTTTTCACCAAAGGTCTTGCGCTTCCGTCTGCCGATACTATCTTTGCCTGCCCGAAATCCCTCATCAGATTGTCTGGCAAGAACTGCTGCTCCTCGCGTGTTGTCTGCATGTCGGCTTTGAATCCTAACAGGAGGTCGTTGCCGAAGCTTGCCCACGAATAATTGGCGTTGCAGCCGTGTATCAGGTC
>CAVBFA010000187.1:1497-2497 GCA_963594595.1 Oscillibacter sp.
TCAGGTCTCTGAATGATACAGACTTTTCAATGGCGTTTTTGTATTCTATCTTGCCGTTGATTGACTTCAGGATGATGTCTCTCGCTTTGGTGGTGCAGTTGTTGTAGAAATAGTTGTATCTGTATACCCTGGCGTTTGTGTAATTGTCCTGCAGGGCTTTGAGCAACTGTCCTTTTTCTTCCGGCGTAAGATTTATTTCCTGTTGTGTGACCTGAGATCCGAAATACTGGTATTCGCAGCAGAAATCGGCAAAGTCCTGTATTCCCATTTCATAGTCTGTCAGTCCCAATACAAACCTGGCGACGAAAAAAGGCTTCTTGAATGAAAACATGCCGTAATTGACCACGATGTCAGTCTTTGATGCCTTGTCTTCGTATCTTATCGCCGTGTGTCCGTAGAGACTGTAAATCTCGTCGTGAGGCGAACATGTCAGCAGGCTGACCCTGATAGAGTCGGCTGGAGTTGCGGCGTAATTGGTTGTATTACCTATGGTTATCTTGCTGATATTAAGCAAGATGAACGTCAAAAGTAACCTGTTTAGAAAAATATTCAGCTTATTCACGATGCAAAAATAAGCGATATTTTTCACTTATAGTTATGAAGTTTCGATTTTTTTCAATAATTTTGCAGCTCACAAATTTTGAATAGAGTGAATTTAATCGTTGATATTGGCAATACATGCGTCAAACTGGTGTGTTTTGATGATGGTGAAGTTATAGAAGAGAAACGCGTTGATGGCAACGACGTCGATGCCTTGTCGCGGTTTTGTTCAAAGTATCCGTTTTCAAAAGGTATAGTGTCTTCCGTTTCATCGGTCTCCGATTCATTTATGGAGAAACTGAAAGGGCTTCCATTCCGTATGCTTGAATTTGAAAGTGGCGTTACGCCTGTTCCGGTTTCAATCGGATACGGCACTCCGCTGACTTTGGGGACGGACCGTCTTGCTGCCGTTGTAGGGGCGAATCATTGTTCGCCGCGAAAAGATATCCTCGTGATTGAT
>CAVBFA010000187.1:2507-6087 GCA_963594595.1 Oscillibacter sp.
GAATATATGGGCGGGAACATCTCGCCAGGACCTACGATGCGCTTGAAGGCGTTACACGAATACACCTCACGTCTCCCTCTGGTCGAAAGAAGGGGAGAGGCTCCTCTGGTAGGCTATTCTACGGAAACCGCGATAAGAAGTGGTGTTTTGCATGGCATAGAATATGAGATAAATGGCTATATCCATGAGTTTTTGACTAAATATCCGCACCTTTTTGTATATTTAACAGGTGGTGTACAATTAGATTTGCATTTTTCGGAAAAAATCACCATCTTTGCAGACAGATTCATAGTCCCGAAAGGACTTAACCGAATATTAGAATATAATGATGAAATCAACAAATAGGGTATTTTGCGCTTTTGCAGCGCTTACATTTTCTATAGGTATATATGCTCAGAGTGGTACAAACTCTCCTTACAGCCAATATGGATTGGGAGTGTTGAGCGACCAGACAAGCGGCTTCAACAGAGGAATGAATGGGGTAGGGCTTGGCTTCAGAGAGCACAACCAAGTGAACTTCATAAATCCGGCGTCTTATTCAGCAGTTGACTCCCTTTCGTTTATTTTCGATGTGGGATTCTCTGGCCAGATCACCAACTTCAATGAAGGCGGCAAGAAAATCAATGCCAAGAATGCAGACTTTGAATATGCTGTAGCGGCATTCAGGGTTGCAAAAGGTTTCGGCGTGAGTTTCGGTATCCTGCCATATACCAATGTGGGATATAACTATGCCTCTTCAACCCCAGGCAGCAATGTCCTCTCGACCACATATTCTAATTCATACTACGGAGAAGGAGGCTTGCATCAGGTGTATGTGGGCTTAGGCTATCAGTTGTTCAAAGGTTTCTCCCTGGGAGCCAACGCCTCATATCTGTGGGGCAGCTACGAGAGGTCCGTGACGAATTCATACAGCGACTCCTATGCTAAGACTATACAGAAAGTTTATTCCGCTTCGGTGACAAACTACAAGCTGGATTTCGGTGTGCAATACGCATTCGCCGTGGACAAGAAAAACGAGTTTACCCTTGGAGCTACATATTCTCCCGGACATGATATAGGAGGAAACCCCTCATGCGTGGTGACTTCAACAAATCCGACTACATCAACTCCGGAAACGTCACCGTATTCCATCAACGACGGTCTCAAGATACCTACGACAGTTGGCGCAGGCTTGGCTTGGAATAATGCCAACCGCATCAAGGTGGGAGTGGATTACAGCTTCCAGAAATGGAGCGGAATAGGTTTCCCGGTTTATGTTGTGAACAATCAAGTTCCGGCTTATGTGCTGAACAACGACTATTATAGCGACCGCCATAAAATCAATGTGGGAGGTAATTTCTGCGGTGATGAAAACAACCGCAGCTTCTTGAAGCGTCTGCATTTCCGTGCAGGTGCATCATACGCTACACCATATTATAAGATAAACGGACAAGACGGTCCGAGCGAGATCAGTGTGAGCGCCGGTTTGGGAATACCTATTATGAACAGCTATAACAATCGCTCCATGCTCAATATTTCCGGACAATGGGTACGCACTTCTGCAAAGAATTTCATAAAAGAGAATACATTCAGAATCAACATAGGTCTGACATTCAATGAGCGTTGGTTCATGAAGTGGAAAGTGGATTGATGATGAAGACACCTTTCTTCTTAGTGGCAGTTTCATTGCTTTTGGCCGTTTCTTGCTCTCAGGAGAAGGAACATACCGCGCCGGCAATAAATCCCAAGGATTCCGTTTCGTTGATGACATCCTTCGGAGTCAATACTCTCATATCCGATTCCGGAGTCATGAAGTATAGAATCGTGACGGAGAAATGGGAAGTCAATGAAGTGCGGAATCCGTCGAGATGGATGTTTGAACGGGGTCTGTTCCTGGAACAGTTTGACGAGAGATTCCATGTTCAGGCATACATACAATGTGATACTGCCTATTACTATGACAAAAGCAAGGTATGGGAGCTCAGAGGACGGGTCCGCATACGCACTTTGGATGGCGTGAGGTTCTCAAGCGAGGAACTGTTTTGGGATCAGAACCGCCATGAACTGTATAGCAACAAGTTCTCCCGCGTGGTTTCACCGGACAGAGAGCTGCAGGGCGCATATTTCAGAAGCGACGAAAGAATGACACATTATTTCATCAGCAACACCAAGGGCTCGTTCCTCAAAGGCAACGTGTTCAATAGTGAGAGCGACAGTATCGTAAATGCTCCTGATACGACAAAGCAAAAACTGAGATTGCCAGTTACGCCGGCAGCAAGAAAAAACATTTAAATTATCTCTATGGAAGAAGTATCTATATCTTTGGTGGTTGGTATTTTCATAACATTGCTTCTGTCTGCGTTCTTTTCCGGCATGGAAATCGCTTTCGTGTCGAGCAACAGGATGCTTGCCGAGATGGACAAAGGCACATCAAGGTTTACCCGAAGACTTCAGACGTTCTTTTACAAGAACCCCAATGACTTTGTGAGCACGATGCTTGTGGGCAACAATATCGTGCTGGTAGTATATGGAATCTTTGTGGCAAGACTGCTTGACAACACTATCTTCAAAGGACTCGACCCAGCTATTTCAGTTACGGCAGACACTATTCTGTCTACGCTGGTAGTGCTTTTCACAGGAGAGTTCCTACCCAAGACTTTGTTCAAAAGCAACCCCAACAAGTTCTTTTCGTTCTTTGTCTTTCCGGCATACCTGTTCTATCTGCTGCTATGGCCGGTTTCACGTTTTTCAACTTTCCTTTCCAAAATCCTGCTTAAAATAAGCGGAGTGAAGGTGGACAAGGACAATGATGACGGAGAGTTCTCAAAAGTAGACCTGGATTACCTCGTGCAGTCGAGCATTGACAACGCTTCCGACAACTCTCAGATTGATGATGAAGTCAGGATATTCCAGAATGCATTGGATTTCTCCGACACCAAAGTCAGGGACTGCATGGTGCCCCGCACTGAGATTTGCGCAGTAGAGAAGTCTTCGTCGCTTTCAGATTTGAAAAACATATTCATAGAGAGCGGAAAATCCAAAATTCTGGTATACGACAACGACATCGACCATATTATAGGCTATATACATTCATTGGAATTGTTCCGGAATCCAAACGACTGGCACAATCATGTCAGGACAATGCCATTCGTTCCAGAAACCATGTCTGCCAGAAAGATGATGCAGACCTTCCTTCAGCAGAAGAAGAGCCTCGGCGTAGTCATCGACGAGTTCGGAGGAACGAGCGGAATAATCTCCCTTGAAGACATCGTGGAAGAGATTTTCGGCGACATTGAAGACGAACACGACAATTCAAATTATATAGCGCAGAAGAATCCTGATGGATCATACCTCCTCTCAGCAAGACTGGAGATAGACAAGGTGAACGACTTGTTTTCTCTCGATATTCCCGAAAGTGAGGATTATATGACCATTGGCGGCTTCATACTCCACGAATATGAAAACTTTCCAAAGTTGAATGAAGTAGTCAGAATAGGATGCTTTGAGTTCAAGATTATAAAGAATACAATGACCAAAATAGAGCTGGTACGCCTAAAAGTTATTGATTAGTCAATATTTTTGGCGCAAAATTTATTTTTTT
>CAVBFA010000188.1:0-5914 GCA_963594595.1 Oscillibacter sp.
ATATCCGTGTTTCATTTTTTGATTTGTGTCCCTGCCGCAGGCTGGGGACACAACGGCACCACGGAATAAATATATCTGTGAGAATAATGTGTCCATCAGCCTACGGCGATGTCCACGGGTCTAAAATAAAACACGGATATCACCGAGCACCACGGATCAATCATCACGGATTATTTTAGACCTATTTTTTGGATTTAATTTTGGATTTTCGTGGATTCGCGAGTGCTTGGGCACTCCCTTTCTTCTGAAAAGCACCTCATTACATTCCATCGAGTACATCTCCGTCATACACCCAAAAGGAAGTGCTCCAGCACTTGCAAATCCTGCTGAATCCGAACCAAAATCCAAGAATCATTGACTCAATATTATCAAAAAAATGTATCCGTGAAAGACCAATCCGTGAGTGCAATCCGTGTTTCATTTTTTTGATTTGTGTCCCTGCCGCAGGCTGGGGACACAACAACGACAACAAGGATTAAATATATCCGTGAGAGCATAGTGGCTGGGGACACACCGGCACCACGGAATGACTATATCTGTGATAATAATGTGTCCATAATATAATTATGCGATGTACATACACCACACTAAAACGATATTTTCCGTGATAAAAAATAACGTCTATGCAAACGTTTTCGTTAAAAAAATTGCATAAGATAATATAACGTATTGTTCATCTGTGTAACTTTGCAACGGATTATCCCACACCGAATTACAAAAACTGACGTAAAAGCGATTCTACTCGTAAGTCAACAAACGAACGTATAAAGGAATCTACTCGTAAGTCAAAAAAAAGGCGTATAGAGAATCTGCTCGTAAGTCAAAACAGACAGAGCAACACCTGTCTACAAAGGTAAGGGAAACTATCTGACTCTACAACATAAAAAATTCGACATACAAACACAGCGTCATGGCGGCAGTTCCACAAAAGGGAATTGCCACAATGACACAAGAAGACGCAAAAGGGGGCTATTATGCCCACCCTGCGCTCCAACACGTATATCAGAAATGAGATCCAGGTACAACAGAAAACAATAAATTAATATAACAACAAAAAAATGAAGAATCTACAAACAGGAACGACTTGCCTGTCGAGAACTACCGGCAGCAAGCAACACAAATGCGAAAGGTCGCTACAGCGACTCGCCACATTCGTAATCTTCTTTCTTTGCTCCATGACAGTTTCGTGGGCGCAAAATGATCCTTTCGGATTTACGCAAAATGGCAAAACAGACTTAGTGCATAAATCAGAAGATAAAGTTATAACGGCAACTTTCTCAAGCACTGGACTTTCTTACCAGAACACTTACGTCAAGTTTGACAAGAATGGAACAGGAACCCTTACCATCACTGCCAACGATGCTACCATCAGCAATGTCAACCTGTTGGTAAGCAAAAGTAATAACGCAAAGCCAACAACTGTTCCAGGCATTAATGCAACACCTAAAACAACAGGGATTACCGTTGATGACTGTACAATGCCTGTAGAATGGAGCACAGACAACAAAAAGGTGGTATTCAAATGTTCCACAACAAGAGACCTCTACGTTTACGGCGCCACCATCACCTATAAGTATGACGACGCTGACAAACTGGTCCTCAATAAAGTATCTGAACCTACAATCACTCTGAACAGCACTGCTACAACGACTACACAGTTGTCATTCAAAATCAATCAGACAGCAAAGACGCAGACCGGAACGAGGCTCGAAACATATTACACCACCGATGGATCTAACCCAAACGATGCAGAGAATACAAAAAGAATGCAGCTGACCCAGAATCCTCAGACAGTGACGATAGATTGGGCTAAGGGTAACACAGTGAAAGTGAGAACCTTCACAAAGCGTGTGGACGAAAGCAAGGAGACAAGCTACCGCGAAAGTGCTGAGACATCACAAACATTCAGCAACACTGGTTCAAGCGACCTCGCTTCTGTCGACGCCCCTGTAATCAATCCTGGCGATGAGGCCAAGGTGACTTCAAGCCTTGACGTTACAATTTCAGACGCACAATGGACAACGGATCGCGCCAACGAACTCAAGGTATACTATACCATAGAGGAGGGGAGCAATTACGGCAACGTAACAACAAGCATTTGGCAGGAAGCCACTAAATTGCCTTTGACATTGAATCTGAAAAAGACTTCTACAGTGAAGGCTTATGCCAAATATACTAGCAATGGCCAAGAGACATCATCTGACATCGTATCACGCACATACTTCCTGCTCGACGCTAACACAACATATCTGAATACATTGAAATCACAGACAGTTGGCACTACCGTTAAGAATAATAATAACGATATGACAATGACATACGGAGGCATAAAGGTTGGAGAGGCCAACTTCAAGGCTCTCTCTAAGAACGATAAGACCGATGCCAACACCCTCGGCTCTATCCACACCGTATCAGGCAAAGCTTTGTTTGTAAATGTCGACGTGGAGTCGGAACTCGGCGACGGCAACATCGGCAAAGACAACATCGACGGCGCTGAATATTTCCACTGCAAGGCTTTAAGCCAGAAACTCCACGAGAACACTTTCGCACTGCCTGCAATGGGCAGCTTCTTCAAGTTTGAGCCAGAAGCCAACGGAAAACTCACAGTATTCGTTGAGCAGCAGGGAGCTATCCATAACGTCGGCGGACAATTATACCCTGAGAAGGTTAGAAAGCGCCCGGTATACTTCCTCGACGAGACTGGCAAGAGCATACCTGCCAATTATGCTTACACATCATCAAAGGTGAACAAGGCTGACTGGGAAAAGATTCAAAAGACAGATAATATTGCCAATGACAACTTCTATTCGAAGGAATACATGGACAAGCTGCAGAAATACTACCAGGATATCATCGACGGCAATAACCAAAACTTCACCAACTTCAACTCTGCCGTTGCCGAAGCTGACAAGCGCAAGCCGCTGACTCTCGGCACGAGCATCCAGCCTATCATCGTGCTCCACGAGGAATGCAACGCAGACATACTCAAGGGCGACGGCATGAGCGTGACCGGCGACACCAACTACGACCATACCGGATATATGCTGATCAGCGAGGGATACGTGACATACGAGTTCCCTGTACAGGCTGGCAAGACTTACTATCTCTTCGCATCAAGAACAAAGCTCGCCCTCTCTGGCTTCTGCTTCGATAAAGATCCGAATTACGAAACTAAAAATTTGCGAAATGTGACCCTCAAAGGAGATCAAGACAATGCAACAACGATAAGCAATCTGACAGAAGGCAATCAGTATAACGTTACTCTCAACCGCTCATTCGGCGCCAACAAGTGGTATTCCATAGTATTGCCATTCAGCGTAAGCCAGAAGCAGATGAAGAGCGTGTTTGGCCCTGATGTGAAGGTGTTGCACTACAGCGACGTTGACGGTACAGACCTCAACCTCTTCGAGCATTTCTATCAGATGATTGTCGGCGGTACTCCTGTGCTCGTAAAGCCATCACAGGACGTAACGAATCCTGTCTTCAAAAACGTTACGCTGACAAGCAAAACAGTTGTTGACATCGAGAACTCTGGTTTCAAATGCACCGGTTCTTGGAACAACGAGGACTTCCCTGCATATTCTTACTTCATCGACGCCAAGACAAACAGCTTCTATCAGTATGACCCGACCAAGGTGGAGACAGGCACTGTCAAGCCTCACGCCGGAGCATTCCGCTCATGGATTATAGCTTCTGGCGACCCATCAACAGCAAAGCAGCTCACTATGCACATCAACGGCATTGAGGAGCAGGGCGAGACTACTGCCATCTGGAACGCCATCAGCGGAAACGATGATGCAGAAGTTGCCTCAAAGGGCATCTACAGTCTGAGCGGACAGAAGATGAACGCCACCGACACCCGCAGTCTGCCAAAGGGAATATACATCGTGAACGGAAAGAAATTTATCGTAAAGTAAAACTGAGGGAGGACAGATAAAAATGAAAAAGATATATATATCACCAGAGACAACGCTGTTCAAGGTGCACACCGAGAACGTGATGAACAAGACGAGCATCGGCGTGAAAACCTATAATAACTTGACTGCCGAAAAGGATGGATTGACACTGAAGAATAACTACGGCTTCAGCGACAAGGGCATCAGCATTTGGAACGGTACTTCTCAGCCAGAGACTGCCAAGGACAACAATGGCTTCAACCTCTGGGGCGATGAGGATTAAACGCTGAACGGGCTAATGGCCGAATTGGGTTAAACGCCGAACGGTCATAAGGACGTTTTAGGTTAAATGAAGCGGTTGAATGACGACTTCCATGTCGTTGTTCAACCGCTTTTCGTTGTTTGTGTCTGATTAGGACAGAAAACAAGATAAGCTCAAACCCATCCTAACCTCAAACCCATCCTAGCCTTCCCAAAGACAACCCATCCTAACCTTCCCAAAGGGAAGGAACTAGTTACTCAGAATACAGTCATCAGCCCCCACCTAGCCTCCCCCGAAGGGGAGGGACAGTTACTATTGCTATTGATAAGCCATTGACAATCTGATAACTACAAACGATAATCTGATAACTACAAACAGCTATCATGTAGTCAAGGGTATCTGTCCCTCCCCTTCGGGGGAGGTATAATAACCGAATAAGCCACTACATCTTCTTATTATGTTCAAAAAGAGAAGATTTAGCAGACAGCAATAAAAAATATATTATATATTGAATGGACCTGATGGCCGTTTTGGGTGAATTCCAAAACGGTCATCAGGTCGTAAGGGGATTATTTCTTTTCCTTCACCTTCGTAGCCCATACGAAATAGATGATGAGGAGCAGGTAGGCAGCCAGGGCGGCAACCTGCGACCATGAGTTTGCCCACCATCCTTCATAGTCGAACTTCACACCGAAGAAGCGCAGCAACGCACTGACAACACCCATCAGGGCACCACCGGCGATGAATCCGCTGGCAATCAGCGTACCCTTCTCGCCACGGTCCTTGTTAACGGTAGGATTCTTTGAACGGGAGGTGACATACCAGTTGATGAAACCGCCGACAAGCAGCGGAGTGTTCAGTTCGATAGGGATAAACATACCGAGGGCGAACGGCAATGCCGGCACCTTGCAGAAGGTGAGCACTACGGCGATGGCAGCACCGATGGCATAGAGCATCCAGGGAGCACCCACACCGTTCATCAGCGGATCGATTACCGCCGCCATGGCATTTGCCTGAGGAGCGGCGAGCTGACCGCTGTCAAATCCGTAGGTCTCGTTGAGCAGCATCATCACACCGCCCACGGTGGCTGCCGACACGAGGGTGCCGAGGAATTTCCATGACTCCTGCTTCTTTGGAGTGGTGCCGAGCCAGTAGCCGATCTTGAGGTCGGTGATGAAAGCACCCGCCATAGAGAGTGCGGTACATACCACACCACCCATGATGAGCGCCGCCAGCATACCGCCGGTGCCCTTCATTCCCACTGCCACCATCACTACAGAGGCGAGGATGAGAGTCATCAGCGTCATTCCCGACACAGGGTTGCTGCCCACGATGGCGATGGCATTGGCTGCCACGGTGGTGAACAGGAAGGCTATCAATGCCACGAGCAGGATGCCTACGATGGCGAAGAGGAGGTTGCCCTCCATCACTCCGAACCAGAAGAAGAGGAAGGTGATGAGGATGGTGGCGATAGAACCGATGGCGATGATCTTGAACGAGATGTCGCGCTGCGTGCGAGGCACGTCGGCTGTGGCGTCACCCTTTCCCTTCATCTCCCTTGCGGCGAGCGACACGGCACTCTTGATGATGCCCCAGCTCTTGATGATGCCGATGATACCAGCCATGGCGATGCCGCCGATACCGATGCTCTTGCCATAATACTTGAATATCTCCTCCGGCGACATGGCGCCGACGGCAGTGGTGAGCTCCGGATTCCAGGCGTTGAGCACCTGGTCGTGGAAGATGACTCCCATTC
>CAVBFA010000189.1:0-5815 GCA_963594595.1 Oscillibacter sp.
CAATAGTACGCAAAATGGAAAGCGGAGAACTCGACATCGACTCCCTCTGCGACCAGCTCAAGACCGCCAAGCAGCTGATAGAGAAATGCAAGGCGAAGCTCCAGAAGACCGACACCGAGATAAAGAAGCTGCTCGACGAATGACGGTGGGCGCCGCTCCATATGGTCAGCCGACAGCTCCCCGTACACGTTGCTGTCAGTAAATCAGATTCGCATCCATCTGCCGCAACGTTTATCTGCCGACAGTCCCCACTCCCTTGCATTCCACAATCAACCGGCCCTGATGTCTGATTTTAGTGCAAAAAGGCAATTCTGAGCCCTTTGGTGAGGGTGATTTTGCAGAAAAAAAGAAATTCCCTCGGTTTTTATTGCAGAGAATGAATATTCTTACTAAATTTGCGGCAAATTAACTTTAAAACGATTACAATATGAAAGATTTGGATTGGTCTAATTTAGGCTTTGGTTACAGAAGAACAGACTATAACGTGCGTTGCTACTATCGCGACGGCAAGTGGGGCGAGATTGAAGTCTGCTCCAGCGAATACGTTAATCTGCATATGGCAGCTACCTGCCTGCACTACGGACAGGAGGCATTCGAGGGTCTCAAGGCATTCCGCTGCCCGGACGGTAAGGTACGTGTGTTCCGCATGGACGAGAACGCAGCCCGCCTGCAGTCTACATGCCGCGGCATCATGATGCCTGAGGTATCTACAGAGCTCTTCGAGGAGATGGTGGCAAAGGTGGTACGCCTCAACCAGGAGTATATCCCTACATACGAGAGCGGAGCATCGCTCTATATCCGTCCGCTGCTCATCGGAACAAGCGCCCAGGTAGGTGTTCACCCTGCAACAGAGTATGTGTTCATCATCTTCGTCACACCGGTAGGCCCATACTTCAAGGGCGGTTTCTCTACCAACCCATACGTCATCATCCGCGACTACGACCGTTCAGCGCCTCTCGGCACTGGTAAATATAAGGTGGGTGGAAACTACGCTGCTTCTATGCAGGCCAACCATCTGGCACACGAGAAGGGCTACGCCTGTGAGTTCTATCTCGACGCCAAGGAGAAGAAATACATGGACGAGTGTGGTGCTGCCAACTTCTTCGGTATCAAGGACAACACCTACGTTACTCCTAAGTCAACATCTATCCTCCCTTCAATCACCAACAAGAGCCTCATGCAGCTCGCCGAGGACTTCGGTCTGAAGGTAGAGCGTCGTCCTATCCCGGAAGAGGAGCTGGATACATTCGAGGAGGCAGGAGCATGCGGTACAGCAGCCGTTATCAGCCCTATCTCTTATATCGACGACCTCGACACCGGCAAGCGCTACACATTCAGCAAGGATGGCAAGCCAGGTCCTATCTCACACAAGCTCTACACACATCTGCGCAACATCCAGTATGGTATCGAGCCAGACACACACGGATGGACTAAGGTGATTATCGACTAATACGCTGATAGATTCTATTAACAATAAGTAAATAGGTGTTCAGAATTAATTTATCGTCAGTATAATTAATCTTGAACACCTATTTGCGATATATATACTATATGCCGGTATCAGACACCGCAACCACGTACAACATCATAAATGAGTAAAGGAAAACTACAGAAATTCGCAGAGATGGAGACATTCAAGAATGTCTTCCAGTATCCATATTCAGTAATCGAAAACGTGCCCTTCGAGATGAAAGGCAAATGGCGCGAGGAATATTTCCACAACCAGAACCCCATTGTCTTGGAGCTGGGCTGTGGCAAGGGAGAATACACCGTGGGACTGGCGCGCATGTTCCCCAACGTAAATTTCATCGGAGTCGACATCAAGGGAGCGCGAATGCACACCGGAGCAAAGCAGGCACTGGAGGAAGGACTCGGCAACGCCGCTTTCCTGCGCACCAACATCGAGATAATCGACCGCTTCTTCGCCCCGGGTGAGGTGCAGGAGATATGGCTCACCTTCAGCGACCCGCAGATGAAGAATCCGCGCAAGCGTCTCACCAGCACATATTTCATGGAGAGATACCGCCGCTTCCTCGTAGACGGAGGACTCGTGCATCTGAAGACCGACTCTAATTTCCTTTTCACATACACCAGACTCATGGTGGAGAAAAACGCGCTGCCCGTATTGATGCAGACCGAAGACCTCTACCACGACCAGTCGCTCGACGACGACACCCGTTCTATCCTCTCTATCCACACATATTATGAAAACCAGTGGATAGACCGCGGACTGAACATCAAGTACCTCAAGTTCCGTCTGCCAGCCGCCGGCGCTTTAGAAGAGTCTGACGTGGAAATCCCGCTCGACGAATACCGCAGCTACAAGCGCACGAAGCGTAGCGGAAAGGATACGGCAAAGTGACCCATCTATATTTTGCAGGATAAATAAAAAACGCTAACTTTGCAGTGACGTCTGTGAGGTTGGCGCTTTTTCGTATGGCGACAGTCCGCGGCGTCCGCCGTTGACCGGCATTCCCGGCGTGGCATCCCCGTTTTGTGCGTGGGCATGTCGGCGGCGTGGTCAGCCTGCTATGCGGTTATCTTCAATGAAAACAAAATCAAGACAGAAATGACATTATATCCGAAACTCATTACCGATGCGTTGCAGACCGTGACGTATCCTGGCACAAAGAAGAATCTCATCGAGAGTGAAATGCTCGCCGACGACGTGCGTATCGCCGGCAGCAGCGTGTCGTTCACGCTCATTTTCCCCCGTGACACCGACCCGTTCCTGAAATCCACAGTCAAGGCAGCCGAGGCAGCCATCCGTTATGCCGTGAGCCAGCACGAGGGCGACGACTCCGGCAAGGAGATGACCATCGACATCAAGCTGGAATATAAGTCCAAGCCGCGTCCTGAGGTTGGCAAGTTGCTCCCTGAGGTGAAAAACGTCATCGCCGTAAGCTCCGGCAAGGGTGGAGTGGGCAAGAGCACCGTGTCGGCAAACCTCGCCATCTCGCTCGCCCGTCTGGGCTACAAGGTGGGACTGCTCGACACCGACATCTTCGGTCCGTCGATGCCAAAGATGTTTGATGTGGAAGACGAGCGCCCGTATGCCGTGCCAGTTGACGGCCGCCAGCTCATCCAGCCGATAGAGAAATATGGAGTGAAGCTCCTGAGCATCGGATTCTTCGTTAATCCCGACACCGCAACGCTGTGGCGAGGCGGTATGGCATCCAATGCCCTGAAGCAGCTCATCGCCGACGCCAACTGGGGCGACCTCGACTATTTCATCCTCGACACGCCGCCGGGCACCAGCGACATCCATCTCACTCTGCTCCAGACCCTCGCCATCACGGGAGCCGTCATCGTGAGCACTCCGCAGAGCGTTGCCCTCGCCGACGCCCGCAAGGGTATCGACATGTATCGCAACGACAAGGTTAACGTACCCATCCTCGGAATGGTGGAGAACATGGCATGGTTTACTCCTGCCGAACTGCCAGAAAACAAATACTACATCTTCGGCAAGGAGGGCTGCAAGAAGCTCGCCCAGGAGCTCGACATCCCGCTGCTCGCACAGATTCCTCTCGTGCAGAGCATCTGTGAGGACGGCGACAAGGGAATGCCGGCGGCATGCCATCCTGAGAGCATCACCGGTCAGGCGTTCCTCAATCTCGCACAGGCAGTGGTGACAATGGTAAACCGCCGCAACCGCGAGCAGCCCAAGACCAAGATCGTGCCCGTGAAGGATTGACGGCTTCCCCCGCCCGCTATGCCCTGGGCAGAAGGGAGGGGAGTGGAGAGATAACTGAAATACTGTGCAGACAGTAATGAAAACCCGATATGCGGTCTGATGACCGTTCTATAATCAAGCAGGGAGGATACGAGATTATGACCAGAAGAAGATATCCCATAGGAATACAGACGTTCAGCAAAATCAGAGAGAACGATATGTTGTATATAGACAAGACGGAGTATATATACAACATGGCACATGCTGCCGGAACGTATTATTTCCTCAGCCGTCCGCGACGCTTCGGCAAGTCGCTTCTCGTATCCACCATGCAGAGCTATTTCGAGGGAAGGCGAGACCTCTTCAGAGGACTGGCGATAGAGAAGCTGGAAAAGGAATGGACGGAATATCCCGTTATCCTTCTCAGCATGGCAGGAGCCAAACACATGGATGTGGAGGGACTGCAGGAGTATCTGCTATATATCCTGAAGGTGAATGAGGAACGCTTCGGCGTGGAATTCCATTCCGCGGCGCCCAATCTCAGGCTTACAAACCTCATCATGGCTGTTTATGAAAAGACAGGGCGACAGGTGGTGGTGCTTATCGACGAATACGATGCCCCGCTCCTCGATGTGGCGCATGAAGAGACACAACTCGTGGCGATGCGCGACATCATGCGCAATTTCTACAGTCCGCTCAAAGACTGCGACCCGTATCTGCGCTTCGTCTTCCTCACCGGCATCACGAAATTCTCGCAGCTCAGCATCTTCAGCGAACTGAACAACATCAGCAACATCTCCATGAAGGATGACTATGCCGGCATTTGCGGCATAACAGAAACTGAACTGTTGGACGACATGCAGGACGGCATCGCCGGTCTGGCTCAGGCCAACGAGCTGACGCCGCAGCAGGTAGTGGCAAAGCTGAAGGAGAATTACGACGGCTACCATTTCTCGGCGCATTCGCCGGGAGTGTTCAATCCCTTCAGCCTGCTCAGCAGCCTCGCCAACAAAGACTTCGATTCCTACTGGT
Organism: Oscillibacter sp.; assembly: GCA_963594595.1. Taxonomy (GTDB): domain Bacteria; phylum Bacteroidota; class Bacteroidia; order Bacteroidales; family Bacteroidaceae; genus Prevotella. Next base: position 4,706 of record CAVBFA010000189.1, read on the forward strand.
TCGCATCGGGCACACCCACATATCTCGTCAATATGTTGCAGAGATTCAATGTGCAGCCGGCGAGCCTGCAGCGGATGTGTGCCAAGTCGTCGGCTTTCGACTCGCCTACGGAAACCATGAAGACCATCACGCCGCTGCTCTATCAGAGCGGCTATATCACCATCAAGGGCTACGACAAGATCAGCCAGCTATACACCCTCGACCTGCCTAACAAGGAGGTGAAGGTGGGGCTCTTCGAGAGTCTGCTGCCCAACTATCTCGACGGCACGTATGCCGAGCAGGGCGATGTCACGATAGCCCGGATGTCGGTGCTTATCCGCCAGAATGATATCGACGGTGCCTTGAGGTTGCTGCAGACATTCCTCGCCACGGTGCCATACTGCAACGTGACGAATCATGAGGGGCATTATCAGCAGATGCTTTTCATCATCTTCACGCTGCTCACTCATTATGTGGTGGATGTGGAGGTGCATACGCCCAAGGGCAGGGTGGATATCGTGATGCTGACTGCCGACCGCCTTTACTTGATAGAACTGAAACTCAACAAGGATGCCGATGCTGCCATGAAGCAGATAGACCTGAAGAACTATGCCGAGCGCTTTGCCCTTTCTGGCAAACAGCTTACCAAGGTGGGCATCAATTTCGACTCTTCCGTCGGCAACATCACCGACTGGCGGATTGCCTGACCCGTAGTTACACTATTCACCGATTTGTGGATAGCCTGGCCTGTTGTTGTTCTATTTTTCCTTAAAACCCTATAATTTTATGTTAGTTAAATATTAAGTAACGTAATTTTTTTCAATCGTTGCTAAAAAGAAAGTAAATTTGCAAAATGGAAAGACAGGCGACTATCTTTGGCAAAAACGGAGAAACCTGTCCCCACCAGTCTTTGGCAGAACCAGAGTAACCAGCCTCTCCCCTACGGGGGAGAACGAGAGGGGGCTGAAGTTCAGATACGTAGTAACATGTCCCTTCCCTTGGGGAAGGCTTGGATGGGTTATCCTACGGGGGAGAACGAGAGGGGGCTGAAATCGTCTGGAAGCAGCGAGCACCATAGTGCTCCAAATCCTGCAAAATCCAAACGGAATCCAAGAATCATTGGCAAAACAA
>CAVBFA010000190.1:0-5773 GCA_963594595.1 Oscillibacter sp.
ACCAATAATCCCACGAATAGCCTACGGAAGGATGGTTCACCGCCATCGTCTTCACACGCCTGCCGTTGCTCAAGAGATAAGCGCCCGTCGCCGTGCTGCACCCGTCCACTACTATCGGCTCGCCGTCCTGCCATCGCTCGCCCGGCATCTTATCCCAAAGGCGCTTGCCCCAAACGACGACATACTCGGGCTGATACTTGTCGAGCGCCTCGAAGAACGCCTCGCCGGCTTGCCTATACTGAGCTGACGTGCCAGCCTCGCGCGGACCGCCCATCGCCACCTGCAGATAGTTGAAGAACACCACCGAGTCCCATATCTTCTGCCTCAGCGCCTGGTCGGTCTCCTCGCCCACCAGCGACCGCTCGAACTTCACGAACGTACGCATCCAGTCCTGCCGTTCGTTCGTCTCGTCGAGATAGTCAGCGAGCACATTCTGCGTAAAGCCCATGCACTCGCGATGCAGACGGCAGTCGCCACAGTCGGCACACCCCTCGTCACAATAGTGGCTCTCGCCCAATATCATGATGCGCTTGCCGAACATGCCTCCGTCGGCATAATGCTTGCCGACGAAGGGCTGAAAGAATATGTTGTTTACCATAAGTTAGAACCATGAACTAATCCAGTTATAAGCCGATGTTCCCAAGCTGATAGCCCATGATACGACAAGGTAAATAAGCCAGCAAATCACGGCGATGAACACAGCCGTCCAGAACGCCTTCTTGTTCACCTTATTTATTATCTCCTTGTCGTCCTCTATATAGCCGGTAATCAGCCTCAAGTTTTCGATATACGAGCGCTTGAACACATCCAGTAAATCACCGATACAGAACGGTATGGCACCAATCAGGACGTCCATCAAGATGTTGTAGATCACAGCCAAGGTAAGCGGTATCGACTTAACCACGCACAGACTGTAGTAGACGAACGGGAATGCGAACACGCTCGACAAGGCGTCGCCAACACCTGCCGGAAGGATGAAGCCTAAGATAGGATCAAGGAAATACTTGTCCATATACGTTGACGTCTTCACCATCAAGCGGTACGAGGGCATGCTCATCATCTGCTGACGTTTTGCCTCTTTCCTTGCAATACGCTCCTGCTCTTTGGCAAGGGCAGCCTCACGTTTCTGGTCTTCGCGTGTGAAATTCATGCCCAGATCAGCCTGGGCTTGCTGTCTTCTTGAACTTTCCATTTTTGTTTTATAATTCAATTTGTTTCTTACCGTTCATAAAGTCTGCAAACTCTTGTTCCGAGAGCGAGTAGCCGCTCAAATCGCTGAGCAGCGACATGGCTTGCTTGCGCTCGTCCTCGCTGCCAGCCAAGTTTATTCGCTTGAACACCTCACGCAGATAAGCGCTCTTATGGTCTATCTTCGCTATCTCGCGCTTGAACTCATCGGCGTGCTTCTTCAGCTCCTTGTCGTATGCGGCGGAAGCCAACTTGCCGTTGAACTGCTGCGCCTTGAGCTGAACGAAACTGTCGAACAGAGCTATGCCGCGTTGCAACGACTGCTCCATAGCGTCGGTTGCCGTCGCCAAGTCTTCTGCGCTATATTCTGCAGGCTGATTCTGCGCAGCATTTCCTTCAATCCGCTTGCGGTCGTTGGTATATGCAGCCACGCCGTCAAGCATGTTCTTCGCCATGCGCTCGTCGGCATGTATGTTATCAGCCAGCATGGCGGTGAACTGCGAGAGGTTCTGCTCTACGTCGGCAGGCAGTTTCGCCGTCTCCTTGAAGTTCGGGATATCTACGGTGTGCACCCACTTCTCGTCTATCTTGCTCTCCATTATCTCGCGTCCGAGCTTCAGCATAGCCACCATGTCACGAAGATGCTTCAACATCTTCAGCTTCAGTTCGTCAGAACAAACAATCTTGCTTCTGAGCGTATCCGACACCTTGTTCAGCTCGTTCGAGAGTTTCGCATATTCGTTCTTTATACGTGTTTGCTCCTCACGATGCGATGCCAGCTCGTCCTTATCCAGCTTCAAGTCTACCTGATAGCTCTCGTACTCGCGGATAAGCGGGAAACAGTTGTCGTTCCACTCTGCGTAGTTGCGGTAATAGTTCTTGTTTGCCGTGCCGAAGGTCAACCAGTTGACGAGGAAGAAAGGCTTAGACGGTTTCTTCTCCTTGGCATCCATATAGCTCGCACGCTTCGACTCCAACGTAGAAGTAATGTCGTTGATGAGCGACGTGTAAACATCAATGTTCTGAAGATGATCGTTCATCTCCATGTCCAATGTCTTCAACCGCTGCAGCAGTTCTCGGCGCTTCTCCTCCAACGGTCGTACAGCCTCATCCGCATACAACGTGTCCAACATCGCCTTCAAGTCGGAAGCCATCAGCTTCTCGCCATAGCGCATGAACACGTTAGCCTTCGGAATGACGACATCGTTCAGGGTCTTGCATATCACCATCAAGCGTCCCATGTCGGCCTTTATGCGAGTGGCGTCGTGCTTCACGCTGGTCTGGAACACAGACAGGTCGGTTTTAAGGCGATTGGTGCGTTCGCTGGCGCCCATGTAATGGTCAAGCATCGCCAAACCTGCCATAGCCAAACCCAACGACTTGTTGCCGTTCGACGCCGACTTGTAAGCAAGCAGCGAAGTCTGCAGAGAGGCTCTGAAATTGTCTGATATCTCACCTATCAGGGCTGCGCACTTTTCTGATAGCTTGTTGTATTCCAGCTCCACGTACTTGAGCATCTCGTCTACATCCAGCCACTCGATGCGCTTGAAGTCGAACAAGTCGGGCTGCACCATCTTGATAGAGTCGCCGTAGATGTCGATGAGCTTCATGGCATAGTCGCGATACACCATGCCCATATCGCTACGCAGCGAGGTGAAGTCCTCGATGTTTCCACGCACGCTGTCCTCGGCATAATGATACGCCTCCACCATTCTGGTGTATTTGTCGAACATGGCAGACGCCTTGCTCCTTACGTTCTTCACGCCGTTGGTACCCATGACTACGTCTGCCATCTTCGACGTACCCTTAGCGAGAACGAGCGAAAGGTTCTGCTCCACCTGCTCTTTCAATTGCTCTAAAGCCGACGAAGACAGCGTCAGCTCGGTCTCGGCAATCTTCAAAGCCTCCTCCTTGTTGCCCTGCTCCAAACTATCGTTCAACTGATACTCAGCCACAAGTGTTGTGCGGGAGTTGTTCGACACAAAGGCGATGGAGATATTGCCATCGTTATGAAAAAATCTGTAGGCGTCGAACACCAATTTGCTCACTTCCGAAGAGTCGGAAGCGATGCCATACTTCTTTAGTTCAAAAGCCAAGTCGGCACGAAGATACGTCTTGTCCTCCTTGCATAGATTATCCGCAATCGACTTGATTGCTTGGTAAACCATCTGTTTGTTTTCCATCTCACTCATAACATTTGTTGTTTTCAGAATGAATGTCTGTTTATTCACTCCGCCAAAGGTATTGGTTATTTGTGAGCTGTACAAGTCCATAGCGGTTCAAACATCATGATAATCACGTTTTATCTCCGTTGACTACAATAAAATCTTTATAAATTCTTACAAAAGTTTGGAAAATTTCGATTTAAAGCGTATCTTCGCAGACATAAGGCAAAAACAAGATAAAATAGGAGAAGGAGAGATATGACAGACAACAGATATAGAAGACTGCCCGTAGGCATTCAGTCGTTCAAAGTAATCAGAGAGGAGAACTATCTCTACGTAGATAAGAGCGACATCGTATGGAACATGGTGAACTTGGGAGATAAGTACAACTACCTGAGCCGCCCACGTCGATTCGGCAAGTCTGTGCTTGTCGATACGTTAGAGGCGTACCTTGAGGGAAGAAAAGACCTGTTCGAGGGACTGAAGATAATGCAGATGGAGAAAGACTGGAAGCATTATCCCGTCATCCGTCTTGACATGAGCCGTGGAGGAGCCAACGAGGAGACTCTGCGCTCTTACCTGAACCTGCGCTTTAAGGACTACGAGGAGAAGTACAACATTACTCCAGACCCTACTGCTATGCTTGCCGACCGCTTCCATGCAATTATAGTCACTGCATATAAGCAAACCGGACTGAGAGTGGCTGTCCTAATAGACGAATACGACTCTCCCTTGCAACATTCATGGAGAACACCCGAACATGAGAAATGCACGGGCGTTTACCGTGAAGTGTTCGCCATACTTAAGGCGGACGACGAGTACGAGCATTTCGTTTTCATCACTGGTATCACTAAGTTCACCCAGATCTCCCTCTTCTCTGTCCTCAACAATCTGTCCAACATCAGCTTTATGCCCGAATATGCAGCCATCTGCGGCATCACCGAAGAGGAGATTGAAGAGAACTTCATGCCTGAGATCAGACAGATGAGCGAAGCAAACAACTGGTCTATACAGGAGACTCATGACCGACTGAAGGCATATTACGACGGCTATCACTTCAGCCGTCGTAATATGGTGGATGTTTACAATCCATACAGTCTTGTCAATGCGTTGAAATCTAAAGAAATAATCAACTTCTGGGCTTCTTCCGGCGCCACATCATTACTTCCAAAATTTGTTGACAATGCAGAACTGCGTCTCAGCAAATTTGAGAATTGTTCTGTAATGCGCAACACCCTGGAACTGTCTGATGTCTCTGGAGGCGGTGCAGAACTGTTCCTCTACCAGTCGGGCTATCTCACCATTAAGGACAGTGATGAGTTTGGCTATATCTTAGGGTTCCCGAATGAGGAAGTAAAGCAAGCGCTGTATGAAACAGTACTGCCTGCTCTTGCTATGCGTTCAGAAAACGAAATTCTGTCACTACAAGCTAACTTGTACAGAAATTTAGGCACAGGTCAGATAGACGAAGCGATGAAAACGCTCAAGTCACTAGTCGCCGACGTTCCATACAGCAACAAGAAACTTGCATCTATGGATATGGAGGAGCGTTACCGCCTCATCATCAGCACTATCCTGAATGCCATTGGCTTGAATGTAGAGGTTGAAAAGATGATTTCAACTGGCAGAATAGATATGACGGTGAAGACCTCACGCTACATCTACGTCATTGAGCTGAAACTGCGAAATAACGGCGGCAAGGAAGCTGCAACCGAGCAAATACTCAACCGTCAATACATGGAGCCTTTCAAGGCCGACAAGCGCCAAGTCGTAGGATTGGGCATCGAACTGGACGAAGAAGGTAAGGGGCTCTTGGATTGGAAGAGAGCGGAATAATAGCAGAGGTGCGCAAAACTCAATTGATGCTGGCTGCACCCTGCTGGGATATGACTGGTAGATGGCTGGTAGATATCTGTTATACAGAAACTATCTACCAGCCTCTAACTCACTTCCCAACAATGCGTTACACGCCTGCTGGGAGATATGGTACATTTTTTCGCATTAATTGTTCAGCTACAGAAGAGTAGCTTCTACAACAATATTTTCCTGTTCAAACAAGATATTGTTCAGCTCCACCTTTTCAAACACTTTCTGCGCCTTATCAATATCGCCAAGTCGCAGCTTAACAATATTGCCAGGCATCTGTTCCACCCAACCAGCTTTCTCAGGCACAAGTTTTTTGGCATAAGAGATAGCAGGCGAAACAAGCAGGTCGATACCCATCTTACCGTCATACGACAAGAACAAGTCGGTGCCCTCAATCTTCTTCACAATAAGGTTTATGCTTATAGACTTTGTAAAGCCCAGCACCTTAATGGGCACGGAGACAGACACCGTCGCCCCGTCAACATACCCCAGATTAACAGTCTTATGAAAATGACTGGCTACATAATCCTGCAGCTCAGCATAAGTAATAGATA
>CAVBFA010000191.1:0-2257 GCA_963594595.1 Oscillibacter sp.
CATGTATTCCTTCTGTGTGTCGTCCTGCTGTGCCGTTGCCGGCATTGCCATTGCTGCCATTGCCGCTATGGAGAAAAGAATCTTCTTTATCATAGTCTTTGTATTTTTTAGTACGTTCCTAATGTTAGTTCTATCTTTTTATTTCTTCACCATCTTGAGTGATTTTCCTCCAGCCTTGATGATGTATATGCCGTTGCTGTAAGAAGAAGCGTCCACGTGTGCGCTGCCGCCTTGGGCTTTTGCCTTGCCTATCAGCATGCCGCTTTCCGTGTAGACTGCTACATTATCGCCATCGGCAAGTCCGCTGACTTCAAAGCCGTAACCGTCTGTCTTTACCAGGATGTCGCGGCCTTTTGCCCCTTTTGTGTGCTCTATGGCATTTGTTCCGCTTTTCAACTCAATCTTGTCAATCTTGCTGATTTCGTGTGTCTCGCTTGCTCCACCGTTCATCAACACCTTGATGCTTCCCTTTGAAAGTTCAATTCTGTCGATGTCGCTCATTTTCATGATGTGTGGCGTACCGTCGAGATACAACACGTTCACGTCGTTGTCGGCTAATGCTGTTGTGCCAATCCCGCACAAAAGAGCCGCTGCAATCAATAGTTTCCTCATATCATAAATGTTTTTATGTTAATTCCTTTTTGTTTCCAGAACATCACATTTGCTTCTGTTCTGTTTGATTGTCGCTAAGTTTATTTTGTTTTGAAGGATTTCAGACTCATGGTGTTCTTGAATTCCGTTGGGCTTACAGTCGCTATATTCTTTTGTCCTGCAATTCCCTTTGATGGGTTTAGCTGCGATTTTTTCTTCGCTTCATTGGCTTCGGTCGGGAATGTCGTCGTTTCTGTTTCCCACGTGAAGTTTTCCAGATGAGTGTGGAATATAAGTCTTGTCACGTTAGTTCCATTTTCGTCTGTAGCACTTATGAGCAATGAATACCATCCACGTTCGATGTCATTCTTGGCGAATGTGTATTCTCCGGCAGTATTGATGTCAGTCTTGATGTCGATTGCTCCGTCTTCTATTGCGATCTGGTCGAGAGTCTTGTTGTTGTTCAGTTCGTCCACCACATCATTGTCAGGCATTAGTCTGACGTGGGCGGCATTCACGTTGCTAGGCGTTATCTCGAAGTTCACCTTCACCTTGCCCTCGCCAGCCTCCTTGCTGAACACGTTCACCTTCGGACATTTGTCCGTTGTCGTTATGATGTGCTGCTCGTCGCTCGCTTTCACCCAGTCGCCGTTCTTGTCTATTCCAAGCACGCTCATCACATAGTCGTTCTCGTCATCAAGATCCCACGACATCTGGCTTCCGTATTCCTTCCAGTCGCTTGCCGTTATAGGCATTGCGAGAGAGAACATCACGTAGTCGTAGCCATATAGCGTCGTGTATTCATCAAGTTGGCTTTTCTTTGTAAGCAGAGTGTACATGGTCTTTATGCCGTCTCCAGGCGTGATGTTGTATGTGGCTTTGCCTTCAGCGTTTAGCCCTGTGTATTCTATACCCATGGTTTCGTTGCTGTTGCCAGGTGCTTGAGTGGTCATCTTGGTTATTGAAATATCGTCGCCCATCGTTCCTCCCTCTGAAGTCACTTCTGTGATGTTTACCGTCGCCACGTAGAAGTCTTGTCCGCCAGGAATGAAGAAGTCAGTTCCATATCCGTCATTGTCGCCGTCCTTTATGGTAAACACGTTATTTCCCTTGTCCATATATCCGTAGTTTGCAAGCAGGGATTTTATTAATTGCTTGAGTGTGCCTTCTTCCACATCTTTAATGTTGGTATCATAGTATTTGCGGAGCATTACGTCGAGAAGCTGAGCCTGGAAGAAACCATGACCATAATATTGGTCGGCATCAGCTGTCTTCACGCTATATGTCAGGTAGTTCTTGCCAGTCTCGACGGCTTCTACCTCAACACTTGTTTCAGACACACCTTCCGGCAGCTTGAATGACATATAGTCCACGCTGCCAACCGGGTATTTTGCAACCACTTTATTGCCTTTTATCAAATACACATGGTCTTGTGCATTCATTCCTAGTGTTGCTGCTCCGAGCAACATCGCCAATGTAAAAAACTTCTTTCCCATTCTTGTATTGATTGTGTGTTATTATTTGTGTGTTTACAACACTTGTTTCATACGTGTGTTTGCAAAAGTAACAAATTAGTTTCAATCTGTAAAATATTTAAGGGAAATAATTAAAAATAGTTTAATTTATTGATATTGTAATATCAATGTTACATTATTATATGGTATTT
>CAVBFA010000191.1:2267-5679 GCA_963594595.1 Oscillibacter sp.
TTTGTTGCGATTCGTTGGCTTAATATAGATATGTCTTAATGAAAAGTAGTGTAATTTTCTGTATGAAATGAAATTTTGCAGGAGTGAAACTTTATTGTACCTTTGCATTATCATAGCAAACATTTCATTAAATACAAAATATGGCTAATCAACCGAAACGTCCGCAACATAGACCGATAGACAATAATTATGGTCATTTGCAGCCTCAGGCTCCGGATATTGAGAAGATTGTTCTTGGAGCTTTGATGATAGATAAAGATGCTTTCACCATAGTAGGTGAGATATTGCATCCCGAAACTTTTTACGAACCACGTAACCAGAAGATTTATAGCGCAATACAAAAGCTTAATATTGACGAGCGGCCTGTAGATATTCTTACTGTCATAGAGGAACTGAAACATGAAGGCACTCTCGAAGAAGTGGGAGGAGAGGCTTATGTCATAGAACTGAGTTCACATGTTGCATCTTCTGCACATATTGAGTATCATGCTCATATCCTGGCTCAGAAATACATGGCTCGCCAGCTGATCTCTTTTGCCAGCGTTGTAGAGACAAAGGCGTTTGATGATACAGTAGACGTGGATGAGCTGATGCAGGAAACAGAGTCGAGTCTTTTTGAACTTTCTCAAAAGAACCTGCGTCAGGATTATACTCAAGTAGATCCTGTTGTAAAGGAGGCCATCAAGATTTTGCAGAAAGCTGCAGAAAACAAGGGCGAACTTACCGGCGTGCCGACGGGTTATCGCAAGTTGGACGAGATGACGGCTGGCTGGCAGGCGAGTGACCTTGTAATCATAGCCGGTCGTCCTGCCATGGGTAAGACTGCATTTGCGCTCTCTCTGGCAAAGAATATAGCGGTAGACTATAACACGCCGATTGCCTTTTTCTCTCTTGAGATGAACAATGTGCAGCTGGTCAACCGTCTTATCTCCAACGTTTGTGAGGTGGAGGGACGCAAAATCCTTAATGGTCAGCTTGACGATGAGGAATGGAAACGACTCGATGCCAATGTGGGGAAATTGCAGAATTCACCTATATATGTAGATGATACGGCCGGTATGTCAATCTTTGAGTTGCGTACCAAGGCTCGACGTCTTGTGAGAGAGAAAGGCGTCAAAGTGATAATGATCGACTATTTGCAGCTTATGAATGCTAATGGTGCACGTTTCGGAAGCCGTCAGGAGGAGGTGTCTACTATCAGCCGTTCGTTGAAAGGTCTTGCAAAGGAACTGAATATCCCTATCCTTGCCCTTTCGCAGCTCAACCGTACTGTGGAAAACAGAGACGGACTTGACGGCAAGCGTCCTCAGCTGAGCGACTTGCGTGAGTCTGGAGCCATCGAGCAGGATGCCGATATGGTACTCTTTGTGCATCGTCCAGAGTATTATCATATTTATCAGGATGATCATGGCAATGATTTGAGAGGTATGGCACAGGTGATTATCGCCAAGCATCGTAAGGGCGCCACAGGAGATGTCACGCTTACTTTCAAGGGTGCATTCACGCGATTTGAGAACCCTGATGAGAGCCGCATGTCAAATTCCGGAGATATTGGCGGAGAAATAGTGGGTAGCCGCCTGAATGGCGGTGATGACGTGCCGCCTCCATTTATTGACCCGGGGGCGATACCTGTCTCAGAACCGCCATTCTGATAGTCTTTCCTTTTGGGGATTAAGCGGTAAGGTGAAAATTCCATTAAATAAAAACAGGGTTTTGGCGTGTCACTTTTGTCTGGCATGATATATTATCTCGTTTAACAAATATCCTATATAATTATGAATATTGATTCCATTCTTGAGAAACTGCATATAGAGTCGCTCAATGAAATGCAGCTTGATGTTGCGAAGGCGATGAGTACAACAACAGATGATGTCGTTATCCTTTCTCCTACGGGTAGTGGCAAGACGTTGGCGTATCTCTTGCCGCTTGTTTTCAAACTCAACACGGCCGTGGATTTTCTTCAGGCGGTAGTTATTGTTCCGAGTAGAGAACTTGCAAAACAGTCTGTTGAGGTATTGCGTTCAATGGGTGTTCCGTTGCGTGGCCTTGCCCTTTATGGTGGAAGAACGGCGATGGAAGAGCATAAGGAAATCAAGAAAGTGCTGCCTCATATCGTGTTTTCCACTCCTGGCCGATTCAATGACCATGTGTCAAAAGGGAATATCAATCCGAGAAGCGTAAGGTTCCTTGTGCTTGATGAATTCGACAAGTGTCTGGAGATGGGTTTCGAGGAAGAGATGAAACAGGTGTTCAAGAGTCTTCCGCTTTTGGAAAGAAGAATCCTGTTGTCGGCAACACGTTCTAATGAAATTCCGCTTTTCGTCAATATCGATAAGGTGAGTGAAATAGACTATACCGAACCGGATTCTGGAATCAGCGTTTCCGACCGTATATCGAACTTTGTAGTCAGAAGTCCGCAGAAGGATAAATTGGAAACGTTGTCAAGACTGTTGCGTAGTTTCGGAAACTCAAGCAGCATCGTTTTCCTGAATTATAGGGATAGTGTGGAGAGAACTGCTAAATATCTCTCCGAACAGGGTTTTGTGACGAGCACTTATCATGGTGGGCTTGAGCAAAAGGACAGGGAAGACAACCTTTATGTGTTCAGTAACGGCTCGTCTACGGTTCTTGTCAGCACCGATCTCGCTTCTCGTGGTTTGGATATTCCTGATGTTGACAATATAATCCATTATCATTTGCCGCAGGGTGAGGCGGAATATACTCATAGGGTAGGTCGTACTGCCCGTTGGGATGCTGTCGGACGTGCCTTTGTGCTTTTAGGACCTGAAGAGAAATTGCCGGAATTTGTTGACCAGGAACTTCCTGAATATATCATTCCTGATGATTTGGGAGATATTCCACAGCCACGTATGGCTACTATATATATCGGAAAGGGTAAGAAAGACAAGATTTCAAAGAGTGACGTGTTGGGCTTCTTGTGCAAGAAATGCAGTCTCACTTCAAGTCAGATAGGGCGTATTGACGTGGCAGACCGTTATTGTTATGTCGCCGTTGCTCGTAATAAGGCAAAGCAGGTGCTTAAGTTGGCAAATGGTGAGAAGATTAAAGGCGTGAAAACGGAGTTCAAGCTTAAGGGCAATAGCAACAGATGATTTTTGTGAAATATGATGGTCTGCGTCTCTTGTGGCGTAGACCATTTTCAAATCCGCCCACAGAATATTCCGTTGATTACTGTTTGTAAGGCAAAAAAAATAGAGTTACATTTCTGTAACTCTATTCTGGTAGTGGATAGGGGAATCGAACCCCTATGCCAAGATTGAGAATCTTGTATCCTAACCATTAGATGAATCCACCATCTTCTGATTGCCTTGAAGAGATTGTTGATAAAAACATTCTGTAGTGGATAGGGGAATCGAACCCCTATGCCAAGATTGAGAATCTTGTATCCTAA
>CAVBFA010000192.1:0-2708 GCA_963594595.1 Oscillibacter sp.
CATGATGCAGTCTGCATTGTCCATTCCGTCTTTCTCGATGGAATATACCGTAGGGTTCACATTTCCACGGCTCCTGTCAAAATCCGTGGCATGCACATGGATGCAGAGCGGTTTGCCGCTAACCCGCTTGGCATGGATGCCGGCAGGATAAGTGAGCCAGTCGTGGGCATGGATGATGTCGAAATCCTCGGTGCGAGCCACAACTCCAGCTATTATGGAATAGTTGTTTATCTCGTCGTGGAGATTCGACGGGTAACCGCCGGCGAAATCCATACATCCGAGATCGTTGACATACATATAATTGAAATCCGCATAGAGATGGTCGCGCAGACGATAATAATAATCTGGGTCCATCACATTGCCTATTCTACTCTTCACATAGTCGTAGTCTACATTGCGCCAGGCTATAGGCACACAATTCATCGCCACGATACGCGCTGCGGTATGGTCCTCATCACCAAATGGCTTTGGCAAGCACAATGTTATGTCAATGTCGCCCTGGGCATGAAGACCCTGAGTGATTCCGAAATTTGCAGTTGCAAGACCACCGTATACATGAGGAGGATACTCCCAGCCAAACATTAAAACTTTCATACTGTCTTCCTCCTTATATTATATCTGTGTATTTTTCCAATATACTCAAAGTGCGCAATGTCTCTCCTACATTCATCGCAAAGGATATGGCTCCGCGTGCCTTGAACGGAGGGTTGCCGTCGAACATCTCAGGCAGGGTGCCGAGGCAGTTTGTCTGCATCTCGTCCTCATATCCCACCAGCTGACGCTCGATGAAGCTAAGCCTCGTGCGACGATATATCTTGAGACATGCTTCCATATAGAAACCGCCAAGCCATGGCCATGCCGTGCCCTGATGGTAAGACAGGTCGCGCTGCATCTGCGGACCGGCACATATAGGATTGTATCCACCGCTCTTTGGCGAGAGGGTTCGCATGCCCTTTGGCGTGAGCAATTCCCTGGTACAGACATCAAGGATGCTTTTACGCTGGTCTGCCGTGAGAGGAGAATAGTCGAGAGCTATGGCAAACAGCATATTAGGTCTGACGCTCCAATCCATCATATTTCCGTCAACATAGTCGAAGAGATAGCCATAGTCATTGAGGAATGTTTTCACGAACGACTCTTTGCAACGTGCCGACAGTTCCTCAAGCGTCTCCGTAAACTTGGCGTCTCCTTCTATCTTGTTGAGTCTTGCGGCAAAGCCCAAAGCATTATACCACAGGGAGTTGATTTCCACTATATATCCATTGCGAGGCACTACAAGTCTGCCGTTCACGGTGGAGTTCATCCATGTCATGACCTTCCCCTTGCCGTCAACATATACAAGACCGTTATCTTCTACACGCATATATGGATGCTTGCCTTCCAAGAGGAAATTGAGAATGTCAAAAATGAATTTGCCGTATTTCTTAAGGCATTTCTCATCACCTACCACTTTGGCATACTGCTGAATAGACCATATTGCCCATAATGGCACATCGGGCTGGTCTATCTCACTGAGACTAATGGTAACGGGCTTCTCACGCATGAATTCCTTATAGCCCTTCACTGCCGTAGCCATCACCTTTTCAAAGTAGTCCACTTCGTCTATTGACAATGTAAGGCCAGGGAGGGAAATGAACGTGTCTCTCGCCCTGCTCTTGAACCAAGGATAACCGGAGAGAAGATAGCACTCTGAACCATTCTTGGTGTTATGGAACTGATGTGCTGCATTTACGAGGCAATGGTAGAAATTGTCTCTCGGGTTTCTTTCGTCAACTTCCTTCTGGAAGAGTTTCAACAATCCTCCAGTCTTGATCTCTGACGTTGAGGCAGAAAAGACAATGCTCTCGCCCTTCTTGATTTCCGTCTCGAAATATCCTGGCACATAAAGATCCTCACAAGAGTCGTAACCCCTCTCCTGCTCCTTTGGATATTCTATCCCTCTATACCAGTCGGGATGGAAGATAAACTCGTTGCCCTTGCTGAACTGCATATACAGATAAGGATACCCCTTATACATCTGGGTCTTGATTCCATTGTCTACAAGCTGATAATCCCTATTGGCGACAGAATTTTCATGGGTAAACTCCCTGACACTTCTGAATGCCATAAACGGACGGAAACGGAGAGTTGTGGAACTATGGGCGTCAAGCAAAGTATATCTCAGAAGAATTCTGTCCTCATAATGCTGGAACACGACTTCTTTCTTCAGAACGACTCCCCCGACACGATAAATTGTAGTCGGCACGCTGTCACAATTAAATTCACGGATATACTTGTGGCCATTGGGGCTGAAGTTGTTTCCGCGATATTTATGAAGGCCAAGGTTGAACTCGGCACCATGTTGAACCACAGTAACGTCCAACGAGGAGAGCAATACATGATTTTCTTCATCCAATTCTGGAACGGGCACTACCAACAACCCATGATACTTGCGAGTATTACAGTCAACTATCGTTGAACAAGAATACGCGCCAGACCGGTTGGTGCGGAGCAGCTCTCTGGAAAGAGACTCTTCCAAATTGGTCATCAGACTTCTTTCAAATCGAAGATAGCTCATAATATTCTATTAAGGTGTTAATACATTAATTATGTTATACCAAACTTGAAGCATCGAAACCATACAATCGTTTGGCAGTCCAAAAATAACAATAATTATTAATTCCACAAAATAATGTGTTCTTTTTTTCGGAACAAATCCGGAATAGATG
>CAVBFA010000192.1:2718-5679 GCA_963594595.1 Oscillibacter sp.
CATTTAAGAAAAAAGCAGTATTTTTGCAAATTGAAAAAAGTCTAAGGACAAAAAAACAACTCAAACAGAACAATAGGTTTTAGTAAATGGCAAAAGTCAAAGAAATCAGCAAGGAAAAGATTGAAGACATCATTTATAGCCTGTGGGAACCACTGACAGACAACGAGAAAAAGGTAATTTCAGAGAATATAACGGTTGAGGAGTACAACAAGAACGACTATATATACAAAGAACTGGAAATACCTGAAAGCATCAAATGGCTCATCACAGGAAAGGTAAAGATATGCAAAAGCGGCGCAATGGGACGCGACCAGATTTTGCGTACAATACGCCCGTCAGAGATATTCAGCTTCAGAGCATATTTTGCAGAAGACGACTATCTCACATCGGCAATTGCATTTGAACATTCGATTGTGGCTTCGATGCCCATGAAGCTGGTTGTCAAGCTGATGCACCAAAACAACAATGTATGCATGCAACTAATCAAACAACTGGCTATAGAACTGGGGAAGGCGGATTGCAGGACCATAAACCTCACACAGAAACATATCCGCGGAAGACTGGCAGAAACGCTGATTATACTTAAAGACAGATATGGAATTGAAGCCGACGGATATACAATGAGCATATACCTCAGCAGAGAGGAGATAGCCAGCATGTCTAACATGACAACGAGCAACGCCATACGAACCCTTTCCGCCTTCGCTGCTGAAAAAATCATAGCGATAGACGGAAGGAAAATAAAAATCATCAACGAGAACGAGCTGAAAAAGATATCCGAAAACGGATAAATACAACACTACCCCCAACTCCATCCACCATTGACGGTCATTAGCCCACAATATCGCATTTGACGAATATTGCCATAATGACAGATAGCATATAACAGTAATTACTCTGGAATAAGGAAATTGATAACTTCCTGCTCCACCTCTATACTATATTCTCCGACTGGAGTCTTGAGCAGTCTGCCATCTACAGACACCATAGCATGAGAAGCATCAAGAACATCAACACGGCGAGTACGGTAAGGGTGTACGCTCTTGTGGTTGAGGAACTTACCTGTAAACAACAGATAAAAGCCCTCTATAAGCTGCATCATCTCTGGATGATAAACCACCGAGACATCGAGCAATCCGTTATACGGCACAGCATTTGGTGTCTGGCCATAGCCCTCAGCGTTGCCAATACATACAGTCATTACCTTACGCTTGACAACATCATTGTTTATTTTCAGATGCATCTTGTATTCCAGACGCTGGAACACCATCAAAGCCATAGAGAACAGGTATGACAAAGTGCGCGAACCAAGAAGACGACGAGTCTGGTTTCTGAGATTCATTATTGCAGACAACAGTCCTATATTAACGCAATTAAGGAAATAACGATGACACTTTTCGTTCTTCTTGTTTGTGTATCGGATACAACCGAGGTCTACCTTCCTTACCCTCCTTTCTTGCAACCATTTTATGGTCTGCTCAGGCTCACTCTCCTTGAACCCCCAATAACGGGCAAACTCATTCATCATTCCATTTGGAATAACTCCAAGCGCTACTGATTCACGAGTAGTCTTGTCGGTACTCATCAGACAATTCACGGCATCATTAAGCGCAGAATCTCCACCGACAACAACTATAGTCTTATAGCCATTGCTGATAAACATCGAGATTAGCCGAACCACACTGTCGCTACTCTCACTCTGAACGAAGTCATAGTCGATATGATACGCATTGAGTATCTTCTCTAATTTCTTCCAACGTCGCATCGGACTTGTGACGCTATGCTTAGGGCAATAAAGTATTCCCCAACGTGTTTGCTCTTTCATAATACCTTCTTTATTTCGTTAATTTTCTCTTCCATACTATCAGCTGCATCTATCCAATGGATAGTGAAACCACGACGCTCCATACCGCGGAACCAGGTCATCTGCCGTTTGGCGAATTGATGTATTGCTATCTCTAATGAACGGCGCATTTCTTCAAACGTCGTTTTCCCTAATATATATTCTGTCACGAACTTATACTCAAGTCCATAATAGATAAGATCGTCGGCCGGTATGCCTGAATCAAGCAGGGATTTCACTTCGTCCACCATTCCGTCCTTAAGACGCTGGTCAAGTCGCCGCGTGATTTTCCTGCGACGTAAATCCCTATCTATGCCTACACCGATAATAACATTGTCTATCTTCGGAAAAGTCCTTTCTTCAACAGGCGCTTCTTTGTACGCCATCTCAATTTCTATGGCACGTATTGCACGTTTAGGAGTATCGACATCCGTAGAATTGTGCATATTGGAGTTGTTTTCCGCCTTTAGACGTTCGAGAATTGACGTCAGTTCGAGAAGGGATTTTCCCTCAAGTTCATGCCTCAACTCCTTATTTTCCGGCACTGGTATTAGTCTATACCCCTTTAGCACCGACTCTATATACAAACCGGTTCCACCACACAAAATTACATTCTTACCACGACTTCTTATGTCATTATAAGCCTCAAGAAAATCCCTCTGATACTCAAATAGGTTATACTTGGTGCCTGGCTCAACAATATCTATCAGATGGTAAGGCACCGGCTTGCCATCAACGACATAGTCCGCAAGGTCCTTTCCCGTACCAATATCCATTCGCCTATACACCTGACGACTGTCGGCAGAAATTATCTCTGCAGACAGTTCGGCTGCAAGATGTGCGGCAATGTCTGTCTTGCCACTTGCCGTAGGGCCAAGAATTGTTATCATCGGTATCATTTCGGCTATATCAAGTTACGTTTAAAGTTAGAAATACAATATTGGTTTACAAAATTAATAAAAAAAGACCGCACGGCAATGCCGAACGGTCTTTTTTTTATAATTATGGAAAAATCCTCAATGAATTAACCATTGTGCTTCTTCATGATCTTGATCAGGTCAACAACCTTGTGAGAGTAACCGATCTCGTTGTCATACCAAGAAACAACCTTTACGAAG
>CAVBFA010000193.1:0-5641 GCA_963594595.1 Oscillibacter sp.
ATTTATAGCAGTTTTCACAACATTTGAGCTATTTGCTATTTACCGATAAGCAAAATTAGTGGTTTTTTATAAACCGCACAACATTTTGGCGGTTAAAAATAGTTTTTTTGCTACAAATTGGTTATTTCCCTTCATTTTCCTTTAGGTTCGGCTAATTCTTTGCCAATATCGCCTTGTTTCCGCTTTTTCCCATCTTGATATATGATAAGGTGAACGTTATGGTAAATGTTTGCCCTTAATGACCGTTTGGAGATTAAGACAGCAACACTGCGATAATTCAAAAATAATGACGAATACCTCGGCTATTTGGGAAAAAGATGTAACTTTGTGGTCGCGGATTATGAAGGATGGGTATAAACAGACAAGGCGCACCTCATAAAAAACGAGAGACTGCAAGCGGTTATAAACAATACTCCGTTTAAGGTCTGATGCCCGTTTGGTCTTTATCCGTCATAGACAGTCATTCATAGACATTCGAAACTTAAAATAATACCTATTGATATATGAAAAATATTCTATTGATTATTTCGCTGTTTGCGATTTGTGTCGGCGTGAAGGGCCAGACGATGAAGGGGGATGTGCGTCCGGAGGTGCTCATCGAGACTACGATGGGAAATATACGGGTGGAACTGTATAACGAGACGCCGCTTCACCGTGACAATTTCCTGAAACTCATCAGAGAGGACCATTTCTATGACTCGCTGCTCTTTCATCGTGTGATACCCGATTTCATGATCCAGGGCGGTGACCCTTCCAGCAAGAATGCCCCCAAGGGAGCAATGCTTGGCGAACATTCACTGGGCTACACCTTGCCTGCCGAGATCCGTCTGCCTCAGATTTTCCATAAGCGCGGAGCGTTGGCGGCAGCCCGCGAACCCGATGATGTCAATCCGAAGCATGAGTCGAGCAGTACGCAGTTTTATATCGTCTACGGCAGACGGCAGGGCGAGAAGGGACTGCAGCGAGGACGTGAGAATCTGGAAAAGCTCTTAGGCGACAGCATCAGAATGACGAAGGAGATGGAGGATGTGTATACCACCGTGGGCGGCACGCCACATCTCGATGGAGCCTACACGGTGTTCGGTCAGGTGGTAGAAGGTATGGATGTGGTAGACCGCATCCAGCACGTTGAGCGTGATGCCAACGACAGGCCGCTGGAGGATGTAAGGATTATCCGTGCCACGATATTGAGGGACAAGTAGAGACAAGTTGACGAGTAGACAAGTTGACGAGTAAACAAGGAGATTAGTTAAACAAGGAGATTAGTTAAACGAGTTGACGAGTAGACGAGTTGACAAGTATACAAGGAAGTTTCCTTGCATACTAAAGAAGAGGGCGTGCCATTGCGACACGCCCTCTTCACATTAATTCTTTTATTGGTGTATGGTCTTATCCCCAACCGCTTGTTTGGGCTTATTATTTCTTGCCCTTTGGAGTAGCCTTCATAGTTATACCCTTCTTAGCTACACCCTTCTTTGCAGTAGCCTTCTTTGCAGCGGCCTTCTCCTCTACCTTAACCTCAGCCTTTGGCTTCTCGATGTCTACAAGCTCAACGGTGAAGATGAGAGCCTCATAAGGTTTGATGTTGCGGCCGGAACCTCTCTCGCCATAAGCAAGGTCGTAAGGGATGTAGATCTCCCACTTGCTGCCTACAGGCATCAGCTGCAGAGCCTCTGTCCAACCCTTGATCACCTGGTTCAGACCGAACGTGGTGGTCTGTGGGTTGCGCTTGTAGCTGCTGTCAAACACCTTTCCGTCGATGCTCTTGCCCTCGTATTTCACTGTCACGCGGTCTGTAGCCTTTGGCTTCTCGCCAGTGCCGGCAGTGATTACCTTATACTGCAGTCCGTTGGGCAGAGTCACCACGCCCTCCTTCTTTGCGTTCTCTGCGAGGAAATCCTCACCCTTCTTCTTTGTAGCCTTCTCCACGCACTCCTTGTTTGCCTTCTCAGCCTCAGTCATGTAAGCCTGAGCCACAGAGTCGGAGAGCAAGCTGTCGTCCTTCAGCAGCGATGCTATGAATCCCTTGTTGAAGAGTTCTGAGTTGATGGTGTCCTTATACTCCTTGAACTGCTCCTTGCGGTAAGGCAGCATTCCCTGCTCCACCATGAGAGCAATCTGTTGTCCGGCAGCGTAAGCCTGAACCTTAGGGTCGTTGATGTTCTTATACATGTCGTTGAAACCGCGAGCCACATCAGCGATGTCCTTCTCCTCCACATTGTATTTCTGCTTCAGGAATGGCAGCAGTCCGTTTGTCTGTGCCTTTCCGGCAGCATAGCTCAGCGAGTCAGAAGAAGTGGCGAGTTTCACCACCTCCACCGTTTCAACGGTTTTCTTCTTCTTGTCCTTTTTCTTAGCGGCGAAAGCCGTTGTAGTGAGGCTGCCCGCCAGGATGGCGAGTGCTAAGAATAATGTTTTTTTCATTGTTGCGTATATTTTAGTCAACTTTTAATCTTACTGCTGCTTAGCCTGCTGAGCTTTCATTGCAGCCTCAATCTGTGCGCGCTGCTCAGGTGTGAGCTGCTGTCCTGCAGGCTGTGCCTTACCCTTCTCTGTGCTGATGAGCTCTATCTTGAAGATGAGAGTAGAGAATGGCTTTATCTTGCCGCCGGTGTCACGTGTGCCGTAAGCCTGCTCCTGAGGAATCATAACCTCCCAAACGCTACCTACAGGCATGTGTGTGAGAGCCTCTGTGAATCCCGGTATAACCTGGTTTACAAAGAATTCTGCAGGAAGTTTCTGGCCGAAGTTGCTGTCGAACACCTTTCCGTCGATAGTCTTTCCTTCATACATGATCTTTACAGAAGAGTTAGCTCCAGGAATCTCTCCCTTGCCCTCCTTGATCACCTTGTAGCAAACGCCCTTTCCGAGCTTCTTCACGTCGGCACCCTTTGCATACTTGGCAGCGAAAGCCTCGTTCTGCTTCTTGTATGCGCCGTATGTCTCCTCCATAGCCTTGTTCTTTATCTCGGTCATCTTTCTCTGTGTCACATCCTGTGCCTTGTCCATGGTCATGATGCCGCCCTTGCCTGTTGTTCCGCTGATGAATCCAGCCATGAAGTTCTTCAGAGAGATGGTCTTTGTTGAGTCTTCGCCGAAGAGCTCGTGGTTGATGCCCCTCACCAGCTGGTTGCTGAGCTGCTGGCCAATCTGTATACCTGCATAGTATGCAGCCTTCTTCTTGTCGTCGCCGGCATTGGCGCCCTCGTTGAGGCCCTTTATGAATTCGTCGATATATGCTGTGTCAACGCCAAGGTTGCTCACGAGATAGTCTTTCAGTCCGTTAGACTGAGCCATACCGATAGCGTAGCTCAGTGAGTCAACGTCGTTCTTCAAATCGGCCTTTGGAGTTGACTTTCCACAAGAGGCCAGACCTGCGGCTACTACAGCTGCCGCAGCAATCAATGTGATTTTTTTCATCGTCGTATAATAATTGTTATAGTTTTCTTTTTGTCCTTTTCCTTATGATATAAGGTCTTCTTTACATCACCTCGAGCAGTTCAACGTCGAAGATGAGCGTTGCGAATGGAGGTATGGAACCGCCTGCTCCGCTCTCGCCGTAAGCGAGGATATAAGGGATATAGAAACGATACTTGGCGCCCTCCTGCATGAGCTGCAGACCTTCTGTCCATCCCGGAATCACCTGGTTGAGTGGGAACACTGCCGGTTCGTTGCGCTTGTAGCTGCTGTCAAACACCTGTCCGTTGATGAGAGTTCCCTCGTAGTGGCATTTCACCTGGTCGGTAGCCTTAGGCTTCTTGCCGTTGCCCTCTCTCAGCACCTCATACTGCAAACCGCTCTTGAGAGTCACCACACCCTCCTTCTTGCCGTTCTCGGCGAGGAATTTCTCTCCCTCGGCCTTTGCAGCCTTGCCCTGCTCGGCGCGGATGGCGTTGATGCGCTCCTCCTGCTGGCGGAAATACTCCTGAACGATTGTCTGTGCGTCCTTGTGTGGAACCTTCAGTTCGTTACCGTTGATGACGTCTTTGATAGCGTCGGCGAAATCGTCGATGTTAAGGTCCGACGCACCCATCTGTGCCAACTGCTGGCCGATGCCCAAACCGAGGGCGTAGCTTACTTTGTCCATTTGCTTATGTATAATTTTTATTGTTTATATTCCTGAATATGTATGCGTATGCACTGTGCGCCACAATGCGTGGCGTATGCTTATACACCGCTGATTATCACGGCGCTTCAGCATCAAAAGCGCACAAAGGTACTATTTTTATCTGACTAAGTATGTTGTATTAAAGAAAAAATGCTAATTTTGTGCATTCTTAATTTATTTTGAGCCTCCTTTAGTGTGGCTCCTTGTTGTTCAATAATAATTCTGACTATGAAGAAAATTGTAGTGCTGACAGGTGCCGGCATGTCGGCAGAAAGCGGACTGAGCACCTTTCGTGATGCCGACGGACTATGGGAGAACTATCCCGTGGCGCGAGTGGCAACCCATGAAGCCTGGGAGACAGATCCCGACTACGTGAATGACTTCTACAACATGCTCCGCGGAAAGCTCCTGGAGGCGAAGCCCAACAGGGGGCATGAGCTGGTGGCTGCCCTGCAGGAGAAATACGACGTCAGCGTGGTGACCCAGAATGTGGACAACCTGCATGAGCAGGCAGGCTCCAGAAGGGTGATACATCTGCATGGCGAGCTTATGAAGGTGTGCTCGTCGAGAGACCCCTACAATCCCCATTTCATCAAGACCCTCACTCCCGGCAATCTCACCGTTGCCCATGGCGAGAAGGCAGGCGACGGTTCGCTGCTCCGTCCGTTCATCGTGTTCTTCGGCGAGAGCGTGCCGATGATCGATCTGGCTGTTGAAGATGTGGAGAAAGCCGACATGATGATCATCATCGGCACGTCGCTCGTGGTATATCCTGCCGCCGGCCTTGTGCGCTATGTGCGTCCCGGTGCTCCGATATATCTCATCGACCCCAATCCGTCGGTCTCAGGTTCCCGCCGCGACATCCGTCAGATAGTGAAGGGAGCGTCGGCAGGAATGGAAGAACTCATGCAGATACTGGAGAAAGAAGGATAAGAAGTGTAAATCAAAACAATAATAACCAAAATCTATGGAAGAAAACAAGAAAGACAATGTGCAGCTTCCGGACAATGCGTTCCGCGAGCTGAAAGAGGGTGAAAAGTATGAACCCATCATGAGCCCCACGAAGACGTATCCTGAGGTGAACCTGTGGTCTGTGACCTGGGGTATCGTGATGACGATGCTCTTCTCCGCCGCTGCCGCATACCTCGGCCTCAAGGTGGGCCAGGTGTTCGAGGCAGCCATTCCTATCGCCATCATCGCCGTGGGAGTGTCTACGGCAGCCAAGCGCAGCAAGGCGCTGGGCGAGAACGTCATCATCCAGAGCATCGGAGCCTGTTCGGGCGCCGTGGTGGCAGGAGCCATCTTCACTCTGCCTGCCATCTATATCCTGCAGGCCAAGTATCCCGACATGGCAGTATCGTTCTTCAAGATTTTCCTCAGTTCGCTGCTCGGCGGTGTGATAGGAATCCTGTTCCTCATCCCGTTCCGCAAATATTTCGTCAGCGACATGCACGGAAAGTATCCTTTCCCTGAAGCCACCGCAACTACCCAGGTGCTCGTTTCCGGTGCCAAGGGCGGAAGCCAGGCCAAGCC
>CAVBFA010000194.1:0-1629 GCA_963594595.1 Oscillibacter sp.
ATCTTCCCAAAAGAAGAAGTCACCAAAGTCGGCATAACCGAATCTGTTCTTGTCAATAACATAGCGTATGCGCGGACTACGTTTAGCAAAGTTAGCCCCAATAACAATTTCATTCTTATGCTTGATACAGAGAAAAGACAAGATATCCTCGTTTAGTACTCTCGGCATAAGTTCACAAAAGTGTTTCTTTGTTTCTTCCATATTCGTAGTATTATTGATTCAAATGCAAAGATACGCATTAGGTGTCTCAATATACGTTACAGGATAAAATTTTCTTCATCACCTGCTTCCAAGCTGAGCGCAGCCCTGGCGACAGCGGTTCACAGCTAATCAAGTCAAGTGTCTGCCGCAGTTCATCAAGCAATTCGGGCCAGTGGCGCATCTGCTCGTAGGCAAGCTTGATGCACTGCGCCCTTATTGCATACGGTGCTCGGGCATCGGTGAGACGAGCAAGGCAAAAGTCAATAAAGTCGGTACGGACGGTTTCTTTTTCAAAAGGTTGGCGAAGAAGAACACTGAGAATAAGGCGTAGCTTTGTGGTGTCCTGCTCCTTCATACAGCGGTCTATAAGTTGGTCGTGCTTGGCAAACAGCCAAACATTATCGTCAGCAGCGAAATGTGTGAACGTCCAAAGCGCATTGACAGCCACACGGCGGTCGTCGTCAAGCGTAAGCTGATACAATTCCTCCTTAAGATGATTGTTATGCGCCCCGTGGGTAGAGGCGCACAATTGCATGATTTCAGATTGAGAAAGACGGTGAGCGAGGAGGGTCTTCATGGCTTTTGACTTAACAACTGGGCTGTCTCAGAAAGGACATTAATCATAACACGCTGAAGTATTTAGCTTCCTTACCAGTTTCTTTGCGGTACTCATCGCGCATACTTTTCTCCAACTCAGCTACAAAAGCTTTCTTTTTTTCTAAAGAAGCCTGGAATCTTCTCAACGCTTCTTCTCTTGTTAATTTCTTTGTTTCCATTGTTCACTGTCTTTATCTCATACTTTATATTTGCAAATCTACAACATTAAATCCAAACAGCAAAATCTTTTCGGGGAATTATTGCTGTTTGGATTATCAACAGGCTACTATATAAAATCGAGTTAGTGAAAATATCTGCCATATCTTCCAGCCTATCAGCGAGCACTCGGAGATATTCTGCTTTTTTATCCCAACTGGCTTATAATCCAGATATTTTATCTAAATTTGTAAGCAAAAAACAGAAATTTATGATACTAACAGACTCAATGCTCGACGCAGCATTCCGCTTCAGAGAAACAGAAGCATGGAAAACGCTTGACGATTCTAATGTTTTTGCTGTCAGATTGTCTGACGGACAAACCGTCTACTGCTCAATAATGGGCAATGGAGGAGAGCACCATTCGCTCGGTATTTACATTGGCGATAACGGGTTTTCTACCTATCTGCGAATATTTATGGACAACGACGGCTCATTTATGAGCAACATGCACATGGCTACCTTGTTCGACTGCATCAACTGCGATTACATGCAGGCAAAGGACATAGAGGAGGATGTGAAGAAAGCTATACAAAAATATGCCGACAGCCACGGCGTGAAGATTCCAAGAAAACACGGATGGATAGACTTCACAAGACACACACCGTATAGAGG
>CAVBFA010000194.1:1639-5252 GCA_963594595.1 Oscillibacter sp.
ATAGAGGACAATGGTGTATAACCGACAAGAACGACGCGATGATAGCAGAAGAGGCTCTGCGTGCAGCTACGTTCCTTGCAAACGAGCTTGCCAAGAAAGGATATGAAGAAGTGGGATTTGATGCGTCGCACGACTGTCCGACGGTTAAGGGCGGCAAAAAGATTCCACTCATTGTGCAAGATGGCGACAGCTACACCATACAGTCGACCCTTACACCTGCCCTGGTAGAGACGGAATATGTAGCGCCTGTATTCAACAACGACATCCTTGCCCACAACTTAGCAAGCATAGAAAAGACGGAGCCAATCGTGTGCCGCCTTGAACACTTGCATACTCCGGTAATGTCTGAAGATAACGAACAGCCGCATCTTCCCGGTATGTTAGTATTGGTAACCGAGTCGGACGGTGAAATGCTGCTACCATTAGCTTCGATCGACTATCCTGAAAACACGCAGGCATTACTCACAGAACTCGCAAACCATTTCTGTAGGTTAAAAATACATCCCGAAGAGATTAAGGTGAGCGACAATTTAACCTTCGCTCTCATCAGCGACTTCTGCAAGAAATGCGACATCAAATTGACAAAGGCCGACTATCTGCCCGATCTTGACGATATATGCAGCTACTTGGTGAATGATATGATGTTTGGAAACTTCTAATAATACTAATTCCCGCACTGCTGTAATAAAACTCCGGTAGCACCGGAACAACACTCCGGTGCCACCGGAACAACAAAAAGCAGCACCGGAACAACACTCCAGTTGTGCGGGAGTTTCGCAGTTTGTTGCCTATGTTTTAGGAAAGTTTTACTTCGGTTTTGCCTATGTTTTAGGGAAGTTTACGTCTGGTTTTGCCTATGTTTTAGGAAGTAAACTGGTAGATGGACGATGAAGGCTGATAGATGGCTGGCAGATAACCCTGACCGAACAGCTATCTATCAGCCCTCAACTCTCTGATTTATAATGGGCTATGCGTCTGCTGATATTTCTGACACATTTTTTCGTATACTTATAGGTTTTATGCACAGCACCATTAAAGTATATGGCAAATTCTCATTGTTTATTTCACAACACCTGTTTCTATCTCGTTTTCTAAATACGAGAAAACATATACAGCCCATTCATAGTGCAAACTGTATTCATAAATAATCCTCCATACATATTATACCGCAAATCTACAACATTAAATTCAAACAGCAAAATCTTTTTATAAAATGTTAGAAGTTACAATCGTTTGAAGATATAAAAGGGCAGAATTCTGTATAACAGAGCAAGTATGTGCCATCGTTTGGTGACATAGACTTTTGACTTCTTTCTGCTAATAGCTGCAATGATTTGAGTAGCAACTTTCTCTACCGACATCACCCAAAACAAACCTTCTCCCTTTGCCATAGCTGTGTCAACAAGACCTGGTCTGACATCTGTTACGGTTATGCAACCACCATTTCTGAAAGCCTTTTTGCGTATTGCTTCCATATAATTAATTTGGTAAGCTTTTGTTGCGCTATAGGCTGGTGCAGCCGGTTCGCCTCGCAATCCACCAGCAGAAGTTATAGCTACAAGATGACCATAACCTTGTTGTTCAAAAATGCAATACAATCGATCAATAACATATGTCCAACCAACAACATTTGTATCAATGGCGGGACGCTCAATCGCATAGTCAAGCGTGGCATTAATGTCACCAACGCCTGCACACATAATAGCAAGGTCTAAGTGACCGAACTCTTTTAGAAGAGTATTTATCGCTTGTTCTGTCTCATTTAAGTTTGTGACATCTGCTTTTGAAACAATGGTTTTGGAAGGATACTGCTGACTTAATTCATTAAGCAGGTTTGTTCGCCGACCTACAATGCCAATACGATTATCTGCTTTGGCATACTTCAGAAAAAGAGCTTTACCAATACCAGAGGTAGCTCCGATTATAAGAATATTCATACTGTATTTTTTGTGCAAAGTTAATGCTTGCCCATTAAAAACAGCACGTGTTCCAAGACTATAAAACATTATAAGGGCAAACTCTCAAAGTGTTTTGAGAGTTTACTCTCCAAAAGTAAATTCCCTACGTATATTGCTTATAGTTGTTGGTGTAACTTTCAGATAAGAGGCTATATCCTTCAAGTTGATGCTTTGAACTAATTCCGGACAACGAATTATCAAACGCTTATATCGTTCTCTGGTTGTCATACGATAGGTATCAAGATATTGTGCATAAACTTGAGCAAAAAGGCTATCGGATATGGCCTGTTTGAGTCCTTCCGTATTTAAGGAATCCAATAACGTCTCCAGTTCTTTCCCTAATATTTGGAATATCTTACACGTTGTTCCAGCCACAATAGTCAACTCTGACTTTCTGCCAGTAAGACAATTCGGATAGTCAGCCACAAACTCTCCTTCGAAGGCAAAACCAGTACAGTAGTCTTTACCTTCCTCTTCGTTATTCACCATATACTTGAAGCATCCACGCTCCACATAAGCCACATATTGGGACGGCTTGCCTGCATCCTCAAATATCTCACCACGCTTCAATAAGCGTTCTTCTCCTTGTTCCATGCAGTAACGACGCAGAGAATCCAAATCAAGTCCATCCTTATACAAATTGAACATCTTCACTTATGATTTCTTTGGGCAATATGAAATAATTACTGCATACATATCGCCCTCATTCTTTTGACATAAAACATTAATATCTGCCAGCCATCTTATTGCTTTTCGACTGCAAACTCGAGTTTCTGGAGTCCTTTCTTGTGAATGTTAGCGAGGACGAGCGAGTAACGCACCGACTCACCGGGCTGCATCGACTTGATCTTGCTGAATTCTTCTTCAGGCACTACGTCCTTGAACATCGGACCGTCGGAATTGTTGTATACCAAACGCAACTGGTCGGCGAAGGGAGTGACTACGAACGAATAGTACGCCTGATAGGGTATCGACTGGAACTTATTCCAATTGGCATCGGCTTTGTCAAGGATATTGTCGAGCCAAATGCGTGCCGACTTGTAGGAGGGCAGCTTGCGTCCGTCGGCGTAGAAGATGGCGCCGTCGGCGTTAACGAGATACTTGGTGCTGATGGAATACTTCGTGAAAGGGCACAAGTCGTTGTACTCGATGTCTGCCACCGACTTGATGTCGTTGTCGACCTTCGTACTGGGTTCGGCTACGAGTCGGTCTTGAAGTATGCGTATCAGCTTGTAGGTGCGATTGTAACCGTCGGCGGGTGGGTTGGCAAGTATCGTTCGCTTTACGGAGAGATAGTATTCGTGACCTCGCTCGTAGGTGAAGCCTTCGATGCGGTTCATGCCTAATTGTTCTATCTGATTTGGATTGTCGTCGGTTTTGACGAGCAGGCATTCTATCGGGCACTCCTGCTTGTCGTCAAACAGAGGGTACATGATGCCGGTTTCGGGCAAAACGTTCATTCTGATTTCCTTGACGCGGTCTTTCGGCTCGTCATCGGTGCAGGCAGCAAGTGCTGTCGTTAAAAGGAATAGCAAAAGGAGCATTCCTTCATAAACTTTGGATTTCATAATTTATGGTTTTTAAAAATACAATTCTACTCAACGTTTCGCATGTCTTTGGTATGCTGTCTATCTATAAAATGCTCTTTTCCTGCG
>CAVBFA010000194.1:5262-5617 GCA_963594595.1 Oscillibacter sp.
ATTTTACACAATTACCACGCTGCAAAAACATAATTACCGCGCTGCGGTTATATCGTTACCACGCTGCGGTTATATCGTTACCTCGCAAAGGGAACAGCGTTACCGTGGGGTTATTGCACGATACCTGTTTCTATCTCGTTTTCTAAATACGAGAACACATACACCGAACCTTCGTAGTATAAACCACAATCAGGGTTGCACAAACGCTTATAGGTCTCAGAAGAATACAATTCGTCAAGTGCCTTCTTCATATCCCATCCATACTTTTGCATCAACATTTCAACCAACTCGGTAGAGAGGCATTCTATTTGAAATTGGATATCTTCGCTCATAATTAGATTTTCTTTAAGTAACT
>CAVBFA010000195.1:0-2000 GCA_963594595.1 Oscillibacter sp.
GAGTTTGCCATCGTCGGCAGCACCCCACTCTGCCTTAACTGTAAGGGCAGCATCAGGAATCCACTTGAGGAACTCAGCGATATCATCGCAGATGTCTTCACCAGATCCCATATATGGGTCTAAGTCGCCAGTAGCACGGTTGAGCTTGCAGCTTGGTGCGCCACCAAATTTGAGATTAGCATAGTTAATGGTGTACATAGGATCGCTTCCGCTGTACTGATGGATAGCAATACCGACAAACTGGTCGCCGAATTTTTCAGCAGCATTCTTCATGCCCTGCATACCACGTGGACACCATCCACAACCTGTACCTGTGAATTCCTCCATCAATACTACAGGCTTCAGTTCCTTAGCCATTGTCTCGTTCTTGCTCTTGATAGAAGTAACGGCAGCAGCGTTCTCACCGTAGTTCACCTTTGTGATGTTCAGAGTGAAGTCGTGGTTGCCAGCAGCAGAAGCACCTTCAATCTGAACAGGAAGCTTCACAATAGTCTCAGTAGTGTTTGCTGCGAGATCAACACTCTGCTCTGCAGATGTGACACCATTCTGAGTATATGTATAAGAGTAGCTGCTCAGAGCGTTTTTGCATACGTTCTGGAAAAGAACCTCAACGTTCTTTGTCTTGCCTACTACAGTCTGGAATTCATCCAACTGAACTGGAGTGAGGAAGTTGCCAGCCGGCTGTCCCTCAACGATGAGCTGAATACAGATGTTACCGAACTCATCGCCGAAGTTATACCATCCCTCACCGTTACCGCCTTTATTTGCTGGAACGTTGGTATAAATATAAAGAGGATTTCCTGTTACGCCCTCCTTGATGAGAGAGAGAGGATAGCACTCATCTGTAAAACCGCTACCCTGCTTAACAGCCTTCTGGTTGTACTGGAATCCTGCGTAGAGAGCGGTGTTGGCAGGAATAGTGTAAGGAGCATCGAACATCACTGTGTTCCAGCCCGCATTTGAAGAAGTAACGTCCTTGCTCAAGAGGAAGTCATCGCCAAATCCTACGCCCTGGCTTGTGAACTCACAATCACCGAGCAGCACCTTAGATACCAAGTTAGAAGCCAGGACGGCATATCTGATACCTACAACCTTCATACCTACGAAAGGCTTGAGGAAATCAGCACTCATAGCTGTGACTGCCTTACATGTCTCATAAGCTCCTAAAGGAGCGATACCCAAACCAGACTGACCGAAATTGTCTGATGAGTAATAACCGAGATAGCGCTGACCGTCAGCAAGGGCTTTTCTTGGCGATGCCTTAACAGCCATCTTGGCAGGCGCAGCATTGCGCTCCAGCTTCAATGCTCCATTCACCTGTGCGAAAGTGAATGTAGACATGAGAAGAGCAACCATAGAAAGTAAAACTTTTTTCATGTTCTATTAAATTTATTTGTTATTGAATATTTCCGGATGATTATTTGATAATAGTCTTCACTGTCTTGCCGTTAGAATACTTGATGAAGTTCAAGCCCTTCTGCAGGTTGTTGATCTGCTGACCGTTTGCATTGTAGAATGCTACTGCCTTCGCACCGTCGTTTGAAACGCCGTTGATGCTTGCTGGGTCGCTATAGATGAAGGTTACAGTAACCTTAGGACCATTTGCTTTGAGCACCTTGGTAGGAATAAACTGACCAGGAGCCAACTTTTCCTCAAAAATCTTAATTTGGAAATCAGTTGTACAAGATCCGTATCCTTCAGCAAACCACTCTGCCTGGAGATTTTTAGTATTACCAGCTTCAAGAGGACTCGTAGGATCGGTTGTAAAATCGCCGACCTCCATCTTAGCATAGCAGCTTTCCGGGAAACAACATTGCAGACGACCGTTATCCATAGACTTGATGTTAACATAAGCAGATGCATAAACAGGCTCCTCTGTCGTGTTCTTAACAAAGAGTCCGGATTTAATCTCCACTTCTGGAGCTTCCTCAACATCTGTTGGATTGATAATCAGAGTTGCGCCGTCAGCGATTACATTGCCATTAGCGTCAACAAACTGC
>CAVBFA010000195.1:2153-5591 GCA_963594595.1 Oscillibacter sp.
CGCATAGACTGTAGTGAAAGCCATGAGGCTCAAACCAGCCAACAAAAGGGTCTTTAATGATTTCATATTTTTCTTTTTTTTTATTTTAATCGGTTTTGTATTTAAAGTGCCCTGAGCTACATGTCGGCTCAAAGCATATATGGGAGTCCGGAAATTCCGGACTCCCTGAGGATAAATTACTTTGTCAACAATGACTGTGGCTTGATTGCCTTCTTGGTC
Organism: Oscillibacter sp.; assembly: GCA_963594595.1. Taxonomy (GTDB): domain Bacteria; phylum Bacteroidota; class Bacteroidia; order Bacteroidales; family Bacteroidaceae; genus Prevotella. The sequence continues at coordinate 2,373 of CAVBFA010000195.1, forward strand.
ACCTGCTCCACGTTGTGGTTGTCGGCACCGTTGACGAAAGCCACTACACTGACGTTGTCGGCGTTCCATCCCTCCGGCAGAGTGTAGGTGTAGCTCTTCTCGCTCTTCACTCCCTCTTTCACGGAGATTGCGTCGCCCCATGCGTCAGCGGTAACGTTGGCGCGGAACACGTGGTTGTGGATATAGTCGTAGTTATATCCGCTCTGGTCCTTCTGATAAGCCTGCACGCCGTCTTCGAGCAGCCATACGGTGAGCTTGCCGTCGGTATTGCCGTCAGTGCCGTAAGCCTCAACATTGATAGTGAGCTGACGCGAAGCCTCATCGTAAGCGTTGGTGATGTTGAGAGTGAGCTTGGCTTCCTTCTGCAACTCGGTAGCCACGGCAGCTCCCCACTTGGTATAGTCTGAGAGAACTACAGAACGGTTGATGGCTGCTGTAGGCTGTGTTGTCACGCCAAATGCGTTATAGTATGTATCAGCGATGTCGGTCTTGAGACCAACATATTTCTTGCTGCCCTTGAATCCGAGCGGACCGCTGTGCATACCGACAGCGATGATGTGCTCCTCGCCATACTGCTTGAGGAGACCTTCGATGATTTCAGTTCCGTTAGGACAGTAGACGCAGTTCTGGCCTGTGAAGTCCTCGATGAGCACGGCACGGTTTACGGATGCAGGCTTTACGTATTCAAAGCGTTCGTTCTCGTCGATGTCAGAACATGCCGTGAAGAGAGCCGCAACGGCAACTACTGCCGAGCTATATAGAATATTCTTTAGTTTCATGAGATTTAGAAGTTATAGTTATACGACAATGTTACGCCCTTGCTTGCTGGCACATAGCGGCAGACGCCACCAGTACAGTTGAATCCGGCGCGTGTACGTCCGTAACCCACCTGCAGGCGGTGAGCGCCATAGTTGAATGTCACGGATCCCATATAATAGTGGTGCTTTGTCTCACCGGCATTGTAGAGGTCAGACACAGTGAACATCCAGTTTGGAAGCACTGACAGCTCGAGCAGTCCGCTCAGCCAGTCGCCCTGTGCGCCGTTGGAATTCCACTTGAAGATCTGATAGTCCTTGCCGTCAGAAGACTTCATATACTGAGCCTCGCCACGGAGAGTCATCTTGCGTGAGATTCTCCACTTTGCGTCGGCGATGAAGATGTGGTTGAGCACGTCGCCTACGTGGGCACCGTCTTCACGCTCGATTGCCGTGAGCACGTCGTTGTTGTAATACTGGTTCATATACATGAAGTTGAGCTTGAAGTCACGGCTGTACTTCTGCTCATACTGGATGTTGAAGTCGCGGTAGAACGACTTGCCTATCTTCCAGAATGCCGAACCATAACCATTTGAGCCATATCCGTATCCGTCATAGTAAGGACCCTTGCTGATGTTCTTGTCGATGTCGAACACGTGAGAATAGTTGAGCTTGAAGCTTGGAGCATACTTGCCCTTGAACTTATATCCGATTTCTCCCTGGAAAGCCCACTCGCCGTCAGAGCGTGTGGCATAAGGGTAGAGAGCTGCGAGGGTGTATGTCTGCTCCATTGTGAATGCAGGCAGGTTGTTGATGTTTGACGAGAGTCCTGTCACGCTGCGTGCGCTGCGGAATCCCATGTTGTCAGAACGCTTTGCCTGAGCCAGCACGCTGAATCCCTTGCGTGAGTAAGAAGCTGAGAGCATTCCTACGCGGCCGGTGCGGTAGACATACTTGTTCTCGAATGACGGATCCTGTGTCTTCCACGCATATTCGGCGAGGAACGAGAAGTCGCCTGTCTGCAGGTTGGCACGCACGTCGAATGCGTTAACCGTTGACGGGAACTTGAGCTTGTATGAAGCTCCAGGCACCATAACGTTGTCTTCGTCTGCCGACTCATACTTGTTCACCCACGATGCACCGAGAGTGAGGTATGTGTTGTTCTCCTGGAAGCCACGGAACCACTGGTCGAGGCTGAGCTCCAGGTCACCGCCTGTCACCCATGCGTCGTTCCACTTCCAGTAATGGCGCTGCTTTCCTGAGAGTGCCTTGATCTGAACTCCCTTTGCAGGGCGCAGCACGAGCTTGCCTCCGAGCAGCGAGTTGTCGATACCGAGGCTTCTCTCCTCGTATGTACGGAGGATGAAGCCTGAACCGAACTGCTCATAGAAGGTACCGAGCGTAAGGTCGAACTTGTCGAAGTGTGTCTTGATATAGAAGTTTGGCACGCCCCATCCCTTGAAGTCCTTGTCAGTGTCGGCATAACCTGGCAGCGGATGCTTTGTGAACTCGAAACGGAGTCCGGCATCGAGGTGGTTGCTACGTGCCGCAATATCGGCATAGGTATTAGTAAGAGCCCACTCGTTGTATTTCTTTGCCCCGATTTCGGTATCCTCCTGAGGAATGATGACATCGCTCTGGATACTACCGCTTACAACGAACTTGTCGTCGTTGTTCTCCTGTGCCGTCGCTGTTGTGGCGGCGAGGGCTGCTGCGAGTGAGAAAAATAGTATTGGTCTCATTTGAGATTGTCTTTTATAAGTTAATAAGGTATATAGAAGAAGCGCTCCGGCTTCTGCCTTTGTCAAAAAAAAGGATTAAAAGCATCATGCCATGGAAATCCCTTCCATGACATAATGCTTATGAAATTTCTTTCTTACTTGATGAGTTCTCTCACCTTCTCGATCAGCTCCTGCTCGGCACCCTCGGTGTAGCCGTTGTGCTTGAACACCACCTTGCCTTCACCGTCGCAGATGATAACGAACGGAATCATCTCGCCACCGAACGACTTGCGGAACTCGCTGTTGGAGTCGAGGAGTACCTCGTATGGCCATCCGTGCTGGTTGACGAGTGGCTTCACCTTGTTGGCGTTCTGTGCCTTGTCAATAGAAACGGCATAGAGCTTCACGCCTGTCTCTGCCACCCAGTCCTCGTAAACCTCGCCGATAGCGCTGAGCTCACGGTTGCATGGCTTGCACCATGTGGCAAAGAATGAGATGATAAACGGTTTTCCGTCGTTGCTGAGAGTAGAGGTGTCAACTGTCTTGCCCTCGATGTTCTTCAGTTTGAACGATGGAAGCTGTGCGCTCGCATTCTCCACAACAGCGAAGAGGAGCATTGCCAAAACGAGCAGACTCTTGCTCATCTTGCTCAGATTCAATATACAATTCTTTCTCATGAGTATGATATTTAATCGATTATTAATAACATGTATTGTGTATTTCGTGGCAAAATTAATTTTTAT
>CAVBFA010000196.1:0-2358 GCA_963594595.1 Oscillibacter sp.
CTTCTTCAGTGTAGTATATGGCGTCACGGTAACGATGCATTTGGTCTATGGCATCAGCTGGCGGAACATCATAACGACTGTCGTATCTACTGCCGTTCTCGTCCGTGTCGGCTATGCGGTATTTGGCATCAAACAGGTAGGTAAACTTCATATTACCTTCAGTATGCTTGCTCAACCGAAGCACAATGTCTGGACGCTGTACCGTTGTCATAGTGTTTGTTCCGCTTATGGCTGAATTGGATTTGCCTTTATGCACCTCAGCATTGTAGCATACACTTGCCAACTCGATGCCTGATTGGTTGATAAAACTCACCGAACCGCCATATACAAGTTGTGGAATAAAGTCGTTGGTAATGTTCCGTCCATTCACCTTTGGTTTGGCATCCTTGCCCAACTCCTTCATAACATCCTGCACAATGGTCTTCACCTTGATGAAGCACCATATCTCATAGAGGTCGCAGATGTCTTTCACCTCCAGTTTCCTCATGCCTTCCTCCAACTCATAGCCTTGTTGCAGTTCCACCCATTTCTCCATGATGGTCTTATAGCCTTGTGCCTGTTTCATCACGAGGTTGTCTTGCGTGAACCCCTTGAACTGTCCCACGCCACGGAAAAAAGCATTGTTCGAGAGTTGCATCAGCTCGTTCTCCATATCAATAAGCGAAGTGTCTATGCGCTTCGGGTCGTCAAGGTGCATAACGGTCATGATGTGCTCTTTCACCACGGCAAAGCGGCGTGTCATTTCTCGAATGGCGTATTTCAAGAAACGGTTCTCTATGGTGTCGTGACTCAGCGTAAGCTCTTCTGTGCGGTATAGGTGGGCAGGATTGTCTTTGTGCGTCTGGTATTCATTTTCAAGTTCTCTTGGAATGAATGCCATGCGTTCCGCTCTCTCATACTTGGCTACGGAGCGCAAACGCCGTTTGGGACGGTCTATGATTTGCCGAGCTGCTGTCATGATGTCGGCATAGCACGACTTGAATATCTGCCACCATATCAACGGATTGTTATCGCCTGTGCCTTGACGCATACTGAGATAGGTGTCCTTCAGAAACGATGTGCTCAGCATGGCATATTCATGCTCTATGTCAGAGATAATCGTTTTCAAGTCTGAGCGGTAATCAAGTTTATAGCTCAATACCTCTGTCATAAACCTCAGTTCCTTTGTCTGTTCTTCTCCTTTCACCCTGTAGGTGATGCGGAAGTCGGTCATGCCCACTTGATTGTGGAAGTTCAGTGAGCCATAGAGTTCATCGCCAGTACTGATAATGGTGCTTTTGTCCTTACCATCGGTGCGCAGATGGTCGTTGATAGCAAGTGACAATTCTTCTAAGTTCTTGCCCTTACCACGCACAATAAGCGGATATTCTGTGTTCTCAAAGAAAACAGCCTCATGGCGAATGTCATTCCCCTCCTGTACGTTTCCGTCAAAAGAGAACTTGACATGCTGTGCTTCTGATGTGTAGCGGCACAACAACTTTGCGGCACAGTCTTGTTCGTCAGTGTCGATGCAAAGATTACGGATAGTTTCGGCTATTCTCCGCTCGTGATTAGGGCAAGAGAACCTTACCGACAAGTCCTCGTTTGTCACTTCAAAGTTGAAAACGCTTGCCATGTTCGATATGAATGGTTAGTTCCAGAAAGAAACGAAATGCTCACGTTTCAGTTGACTGAGCATGCTGTCTATCTTCTTTATGGACTGCAACTCTTTCTTTTCCTGCTCTGTGAAAATCATTTCCTCTCCACTCTCTGTTGCCGTTTCTTCTGTAACATTCCTCTCTACATCTGTATTACCCGATTCGCCCAACATTTGTGTGATGATATTCCGCAATGCTGTGAGTATGTTCAAGTCGCCATATTGCTTGGCTTCATCCACATTCACCTCTGCATTGGCTATGCGTTCTTTGTCAGCATCCGAATCAGTGATTTTCAGTTTCATTTCATCGCCTTCTACGCGTGAGAGAATTTTCATCAGCGTAAAGTTGTCAAGCGCAGCTATGCGGTCGGTATGACCGAACTCATACGATGCTTGCAGATATATCAACGCTTCGTTAGCGGCACGATAGCCCAGCTTGAAAGGAGTGCCTTCAAGCAGCGCATTGATGCGTTTTAGGTAGTCAATAGCAAACTTTGCATCATCGCCCAACTCATCTATGATTTCCCTTGCTTCAATGTGACGGTCAACAAGCAGAGCATTCAAGTCGGCATCATCGTTTTCCTCAAATGCCAGTACAATTGCTTTAAGGTCATCGTCTGTTGTATCGTTCAAGAAACTATCATAGTTCACTTCATTCATCTCTACCGACATGGCCCTGTCAAGCACTTTGCGTGAGAATGAGAAAGTTGTCTCGTCCATAT
>CAVBFA010000196.1:2368-3471 GCA_963594595.1 Oscillibacter sp.
CTTGGGCAGGGTCAAACCTTTTATGCGGAAATGCTTGATAATCTTTGTGGTTGTTGATTCCGTATCACCAGCTGTAAAATTCGGGAACAACGTGTTTACCATCATTTTTGCAACATCATCTCCAAAGGAGTTAAATGGCTTGATGATGGGGTCAGTCATGTATTCTCCACCCTCAAAGCTACGGCTCTCAATGGCACTCAAAAATTCTGCAAAATATTCCTCCACTGGAGCAAGGTTCATTTCGTCAAGGCACAAGAAGAACGGCACTTCGGGATACTGCCATGCCTTGACAATAAACTCTATGAATGGTGTGAATACATAGTGCGGACTTGGAATATTCGATAAATAACCGATTACATCCATCGAGTTGTGCCAGTTCGGTTTCACTTGTATCAGTTCAAAGTTGGCTGGCGAATGGAGTTTCCAACGGTCATTGGCAAAATCCGTTCCCTCATATCCTTCGGCTTTCTGCAATTCTTCTGTCACTGTTGCTTGTGCCAACTTGCGCACAATGCGGCTCTTGCCGGTACCGCTGATGCCTGCAAGAAGCATGAAGGGTTTGGTACGGAGGGCGGTGAGATATTGTAAAGAATAGCCTTGGGCAGAATTTATAATTAAGTTCGAGAATTCAGATTTCTTCTTAACCTTTGTCTCTCCATTCCAAAATGCCATTCCAAAAGAATTTTGCGAAATAAGCTCCGACAACTTAACTCCCTTGTTTATTTCAACTATATAATTGTCAGAGAGTCCTGCTCTACTAACAATATTTTTTACAGATAGCTTATTGGCACGAATATTTTGACCATATTTAAGTCCGAATAAATGGATACTGGCAACTTGGGAATGATTGTTATTACCAGCTTTATACATGTTTCTAAGGGTATCGCCTAATTCTTGTTCAGAGAATAAATGACTTGATAAATCGTTTACTATAAGCTCATCAATAGTTTTAACAATAGGCTTTATAGATGTGGTTTGGATGATACTGCTGTCAGTCCATTCTTTTAATTCCCCGGGTATGTGCGGTTTTGTTGGAATCCACACTACATATTTTGCCCGTCCATTTTGATACCAATAGAATTCCTTTGTATGGGCAATAATCG
>CAVBFA010000196.1:3533-5536 GCA_963594595.1 Oscillibacter sp.
AATAGGTCGGTTAGACCCACTATTATTCATGAGTTGGCTAATGTTGAAAGGAACATTTTCCTCGATTCTTTCTGCTAAAACTTGAAGATATGTCTCTGCGATACTATGATCTTTCCCATCAGGTGTTTGGGAATAGACCCTTGGCTCAGACATATCTATTTTTATATATTCACACTGTTCATCACTGCGAATATACTTAAAATATGTATTTGGACTTAACTCATTTATGAGCTCCAATAGGTGTTGTAACTTCATTTTCTAATATTGTGATTTATATAATCAAATATTTCATTGGCAATACCTTTTGCTAGAACAAAAGGAACGCCATTACCAACAGTCTTGAAAGCATCGGTCAATGTCACATCATGAGGAAGGACAAAGTTTGCTGGTAATGATTGTATGGCCAGTGCTTCTGCGACAGATATGCGACGAGGAAGATATGGATGTATGTGTACCTCATTGTTGCCATAAGCTGCTGTTGGAGAATAACGCCAACGGTGTAGACGCTTGTAACACTTTTTCTCAACATCCCCCTCATCTTTAGTTTTGAATCGGACTATCCCAGCACGAGGTTTAAAGAACATATCCTCATTAGGGTGATGTGCCACATCATTTATCCTCCACCAATGTTCAACTGTCAAGTCTTCAACTATACCTTTGGGTATATCAGTTTCTACACCTTCGTTATATGGAGATTTATCTGGCCATTTAATTCCTTTTATTTCATCCAGCTTGTAGATTTTATATTTATCCCAAGGAAAGCCAATAAGAGAACCGTTTTCCGTATTGATGTTTAAGCGTTCTGCTATATCTTGTCTGAATCCTATTAGTATAATTCGATCTCTGTCTTGTGGCGCACCAAATTCCAAAGAATTAACCAATTGTTCTGTTAAAGAATAGCCACTTTTACGGAATTTCAGCTTTAGCTCTTCAAAAAAAACTCGATGTCTTGCCGTTCTATACAGTCCTTTTACGTTCTCAAATAAGAAGAAATCAGGCAAAGCTGTACATATCAGTTGGGCGTATGTACCAGACAGTTTGCCATTTTCTCCATCACGCCCTCTATTTTTACCTGCAACCGAGAAATCCGGACATGGAGGTCCGCCAATAAATCCTGTAAGATCTTCAGCTTTAGATTCTTCTACCCATTCTAAAAGTCTTTGCAATCTGTCACTATGTTGTCCATCAATATATTCAGTTATATCTTCAACATGATGACCATATCGAGGTGCAGCTATACCCATATATTGGCGTGCATAGCGATATATATGATTAAATGCCTCATGGAATTCATTTACAAAGACAATATTGTAATGTCCTTGCAACTCAAATCCCAAATCAAGAAATCCAGCTCCGGCAAAGAATGAAAATATATTCATTGTTGTTATTCTTTGTTGTTTTCTTTCTCCTCACTAAATGCCTTTATCTCATCAGCAAGGACTTTTTGTAATTTCTCTTTTGGAACTATCAGTTGATAATCCGCCACTCCGATAGGCTTTCCCATATCTTCAAGTGCAAGTTCCACCTCAACGCGGTCTTTCTCTGCACAAAGAATGATACCTATGGAGCGGTTCTCGTCTGCACCACGTTCAAGGCGGTCAAGGAGAGAAAGATAATAGTTCATCTTACCTGCATACTCTGGTTTGAAAGCACCGATTTTCAAGTCAACAGCAACAAGACAACGCAGTCCACGATGGAAAAACAGCATATCTACCTTACTTTCCTTTCCGTTATACTCCAATACATGCTGGTTGCCTATGAACGTGAACCCATTGCCGAGTTCCATAAGGAAACGTGTGATGGCTTTTACCAAGCGGTCTTCAAGTTCAAGCTCCAAAATGGGACTTGTGACACCTAAGAAACCGAGATTATAGCTGCTGTTAAACACTTCGTTGGCATACTGCGCTTGTTCGGCAGGAAGAGTGCGGTCGAAATTGTTGTCTACTTTTGCCAATGCCTGTGTCTCATACATATTGAGTTTAATGGCATTGAGCAACAAGTCG
>CAVBFA010000197.1:0-5531 GCA_963594595.1 Oscillibacter sp.
GCGGATGACCGACGCCCTGATGACGCAGATCGCAAAGGAGTACATGCAGAAGATGGGCATCACCGATACGCAGTATCTATTGGTGCGCCATCTCGACCAGCCCCATCCGCACTGCCATCTGGTCTACAACCGGGTCGGGAACAACGGGCAGACCATTTCGGACAAGAACATCAAGATTCGAAACGCCAAGGTCTGCCGGGAGCTGACCGAGAAGTACGGATTGTATCTCGCGCCGGGAAAGGACGACGTACGGCGGGAGCGGCTGCGCGAACCCGACAAGACCAAATACGAAATCCACGATGCGATCAAAGGCTGTCTGCCCAAATGCAAGAACTGGAACGAGTTGGAAGGTAAATTAAGGGAACAGGGCATCGGCGTCCGTTACAAGTATTGCGGAAATACCGACCGCAAGCAGGGTGTCCTCTTCTCGAAAAATGGCTTCGAGTTCTCCGGATCGAAGATCGACCGGTCTTTCAGCTTTACGAAACTCGACAACCGGTTCAACCATATTCAGCAGCAGACCCAACACCGGGCAACGCTTGTCGGGAACCTCTCGGCGGCGGCAGGCAATTACCGTTCGGCATTTGCCGGGTTGTTCGGCGGTATGGGTAGCGGCGGCACACGCGAAGAGCCACCATCGGTAAACCTCGGAAAAGCAGGCGGGATTCCGCTGCCGCCGGCCGGTTCGCCCGTCGGAGTGTCCGCCGCACAGTTGCAGCGCAAGCCGGGAGAAAGCCCCGAAGAGCATATAGCACGAATCACGGCGTTGCTCGATGCCGCGGCCGAAGCGATGGCGATAGCCGCGATGGAGCGCCGACGCAGGCTCGAAGAACAGAAAAGAAGAGCCAAAATAAAACTGTAACCGAATTAAAAAATCTCAAAAACCATGAACAACGAAAATAGGATCGACCTCTCGGTCGAGATGTACGAAGACCTCAAGGAAACGCTTGTTAAAGCCATTAAAAACGCCAAAGCAGGCGGCGCAGGAAACGCAGGTTTGGATAATGTCCAACTGGAACGGATCGAGCGGCTGATAGAGGCCGCGGAATGCTCGCAGGGGCAGGTAGCACAGATGCTCGAACAACTGCGTAAACAGATAACGTTGCCCGGAGTACAAAACGGATGGGAACAGGCGATGGCTGACAAATATAACACGCTGCTGGCACAGTTGACAGGGAGACTGGAGGTGATTGACAAGGAGAACAGGCAGACGCATACATTGATAGAGCAGGTTGGGAAAGCCGTTGAAGCAGCGGCAAAGCCTGAAAACCTGCCTGTGCAGGAACACCGACACACCTATACGCTCGATCTTAAATCCTCGAAAACATTTCTGACGATGTTCGTCATGCTGGGTGGTATTTTCCTGCAAGGCGCATTCATCTACCGAATCTCGGAAAATAATCAGCTGTTAGCCGTGAACGATCTGAAATACCGTTACGTGAAGATGTGCGGGAAAATCGGAGAAAAGGAGCTGACGGAGTTGGAAACCGTATTTTGGGACGAGCAATACACAGCCATACGTGATACTGTCCAAAACCAAGTCGAACGCTATGAAGAAGCCGTAAGGCGGCAGGCTGAACGGTTGGAGCAGGCGACTGTTAAAGAGCGGAAAGCGAAAAGACTGCTCGATGATGTGAAGAAATTGAGGGAGGAATAGGCGCTGACAATTCAGATGTATTAAATGATGGTGCAGAAGATTATCACTAATCCGGGCCTTTTCCTTTCCATCTGAAGCGAAAGATATGTTTTTTGCAGGGATAGGGCAAGGCTATACGAAGCGCCCATACGGGCGGCCTTGCCCCAATCCCCGAAAAAACAGGGGCCCGTCACTAACGATAGGAAAGAGCGATGTGTATGTGAAGCCCCCCCCTCCGCACAAAAATCCGCCCTGATAGCGTAAAATTTCAATATTTTGAAATCCAGCATATGAAAAAACTGCGAAATTAACTCCTATTATGTTATTAAAATTGCACAAAAAGTATTTAGAATATGTGTAGACCGATGATTTCTATGCTGTCTTTTTGATAATTAGTTATAATTTTACATTCTAAATAGATCATGTATTTTTATTGGTTGATAATATTGTATCCATTATAAAATAGAATTAGAAACTTTGATAGCAGAATGTACCGCATATGATTTTAAATTGATACTTAACGAAAAACTAAAAAACTCAAGAGTATAAGTGCATTTGCCAATGGTTTGGGCGGTTTCCCTTTCTTTGGCATAGACAATAATGGCGCATGGGTAATTTTGATTGAGTGTACTTGTTGCATAGTAATAGTTATGTTTGAGAATTTTAAGAAGATAACGATAGAAGGAGGCTACTTTGAACAGCCAACAACACTTGATTTATTTAAAGACAGACAGAATCTGAGCATCGTATATGGTCGTAATGGTAGCGGGAAAACTACTATTGCTAAAGCTATCCGGCAGTTGGTCGGTAAGGACACCGAACAACCAACAGAGGAGGGGTATGTGTCATATTCGGTTTCTACTGATGCGATTATTCTTGATGACAAGAAAGACTCGGTATTCATTTTTGACGAGGAATTTGTGCGTGAAAATGTAAGAACCAAAGGAAAGGGGCTAGAAACCATCGTGATGATGGGTGAGCAGGTAGACCTAGATACGCAGATAACCAACAAAAACGAAGAAAAGATAGCGATAGAAAAGAAGGTGGCAGAACAGACGACTCGGAGAGTAAATTTTGAAAATGGAAGTGATGCTTCTTCACCTTTATATTTCTATAACAAAATAAGAGATAAGTTGCGTGAAGATGGCGGCTGGGCAGACATAGACCGTAACGTGAAGGGTAATTCGGTGAGGAGCCGTGTGACGGAGGACTTGCTGAAGAAACTTGTTTTGATGGAAGAGCCGAAAGAAACGGAAGAGGCATTAAGGACACAGTTGAATGCTGACCTGACACTATACACCCAAACGGAAGACGCACAAGCGATAGTATGGAATCCCGTAAAATTGAAACTACCTAAAAGTCTGGACGGGGTGAAAGCCCTGTTGGAGAAGAGGGTTGAGAAACCGACACTGAACGAACGTGAGCATAGACTCTTGACCTTCCTGCAAGAACATGCGGAGCATCATTTGCAGGAAACGACACAACGGCTGGCAGAAGAGAAGTGGCCATTTTGTCCACTGTGTCTAAGAAAGACGAGCGATGAGGACTATGAATACATCAGCGAAACACTAAAACGCATACTGAACAAAGAGTCGGAGATATATAGCAAGGCACTGGATGAGGCGATGGATGTATTTGTGGATGTGGAGATGGCTATACCTAAGTTTCCTGACAGGTTGAATGAGAAGGAGAGAGAAGCAGCCCAACGTGCGACGGTGCAATTGAACAAGGACGTGGCTGCTGTGCGCAATAGAATAATTCAGCGGAAAAGGGATATATACGGTGTGATGGAAGAGGCCTTCAATGCGGACAAGGTGGATGGTTATAGCACACATCTGACAAACTATATGACCGCAATGCAGGAGCTGGAAGTTTGCGTGGCGACATTCAACCGCTCGGTGAATGAGCGAGAGAAACTGAAGAGGAAAGTACTGCATGAGAATGAGTTATTAGCAAAGAAGCGTCTGACTATATTGCTGGATAGCTATAAGCAAGCGAACAAAGCTTATGAAAACTGTCAGAAAGCACTATCGAAATTGGAGAAAGACAAAGAGCGGACGGAGGGTGAGATAAAGGCACTGAAAGCACGGATAGAGCGGACGGACATTGCACAGGACTACATCAATGAGGAACTGCAATACGTGTTCTATAGTGACACGAAAGTGAAGTTGGTAGCAGGAGATGGTTGTTACAAACTGAAGGTAAACGGGCGGAGTGTACCTCCTAAGAAAATCAGTGTAGGTGAGAGAAACGTACTTGGGTTATGCTATTTCTTTGCCAGATTGTTTAGTGACAAGAAAAAGGATGATAAATATAAGGACGAGATTCTAATCATAATTGATGACCCTGTGTCAAGTTTCGACTATGGTAACAGATTAGGTGTGATGTCACTTTTACGTCATCAGTTTGACAATATCAAAAAAGGAAACTCGAATAGCAGAATTTTACTCCTAACTCATGACTTGCGCTCGGCATTTGACATGGTTAAAGTACGTTCGGAACTTAATGGTGGCAAGGGCAATGGTAAGACGTTCTTGGAACTTGTAGACAAGCAGATGAAGGAACGAGTAGTTTCGAATGAGTATAAGAAACTGTTGGAGTATGTATACGATTATGCCAAAACACCAACTGACGATAAAGGTGATTATATGGAAACAAGTATCGGAAACGTGATGAGAAGGGTAGTAGAAGCGTTTTCAAGTTTCTGCTACAACATGAAATTTGAGGAGATGATGTGCCGTGACGGTGTGTTAAAAGCTGTACCTGATGAGAAACGAACGTACTACGAGAACTTTATGTGTCGACTGGCTCTGAACGGGGAGAGCCACATGGAAGAACGAGTGTATGACTTGAACACCATCACGCCGTATTTTACCAAACAAGAGAAGGTGCAGACGGCAAAGAGTCTGTTGCTGTTTTTGAGCTACATAAACGAAGAACATTTATCCTGCTATTTGGCAAAAAAGGAAGATGGAGATGAGGATAGAATGGCAGAGATAAAAAGTTGGGAAACGGAAGAGGCGGTTTGGATGAAGTAGTTTTTGCCCCTATGGAACTTGCAAAATCAAGTAATGTAATTCATTTGTCTGCCGTATCGACTGCAAATAACCGACAACCAATAATATATTACAGATTTTTTAGGAAAATTGGCAAATATTCTGGCTGATAAATATTGGGAATTTTATTATACGGATACAAATCAAATATATACATTCGATTATCCTATTACTATTGAACCTCATGTAAAGGATGCGCCAAACTATTACGAAGGGTTTGGAATGTATGGTGCGGAAATTTCTATGCCGATTAGTAAGAATATCGTTCTTGTAATTTGGGATTCTCAATATTTTCAAGAGGGACTGTCCAATATTTTGTGTCAATAATGGAGCAGAAATATTTATTAATGGTGAGCCTCAAATGAAAGTATATCACGGGTAAGGTATATAAACTCATATGTTTCTAACGTTCTATTTAAGAAACACGACCGCTGTTATTTGCTTAACTCAAAATTTATTACTATCTTTGTATCAGTTGTTTGAGGTTGGAAAGTCATTGCAACAGACTTAAAACAGAACCGTTGCCTTTTCGTTACCTTATCCCATCAAAAAAAATGTAACAGCCTAATTATTTAGACTGTTACATCCTTTCAAAGGAAATCCCATCGCTGGTTCCCTCTTTTTCTATCGAATGGCTTACGACTATTTGTTGTTGTAAGCGGCCATCTTCTCGATCAGCATGAGGACCTTGTTCGAGTAGCCCCACTCGTTGTCGTACCACGAAACGACCTTCACGAAGGTGTCCGTCAGCGCGATACCGGCAGCCTTGTCGAAGATCGACGTGCGGGCGTCGCCCAGGAAGTCCGACGAAACGACAGCCTCCTCGGTGTAACCCAGGA
>CAVBFA010000198.1:0-5319 GCA_963594595.1 Oscillibacter sp.
GTGGGACAGTGGGACACTTGGGACACTTGGTACTCTTTTCCTCTCTTTTCACTCTCTCTTGCCATCTTCTTGAGGTCCACGTTTGCCATGTTTCAGATCATAGTATTTGCAAGATTTACAAGAACAGAGGTGTGAAGTTTGCCGTAGTCTGGCTGTCGGAGAATGTATGGCTGTTTGAAAAGTCTTTATAACATTTTTCCCATTTTCCCATTTTCCCATTTTCCCAACGGGAAATGACGTTTTAGTCTAAGTTATTATATATCAATATATTATCTTTTTTATTACATTTATTTTCCATTCTATGGGAAGATGGGAAAATGGGAAAATGGGAATTTTTGGGAAAAAGCCATCCATTGTGCCCTCGTCGTTCATGCGCGGGAGCCAGTAGGAGGTGGGTGGCTGAGGTTGGTAAATCGTGGATCATTTATCCGCCAGATAGGTCTTGAACTTGTCGAACACCTCGTCCTTCCTGTCGATAGTCATCCTGCGGAACTTCGCCCATCCCGTCACGAGTTTTGTCTTCTTCTTGTTCAGTGCATTCTTGTCGTTTATGGATTCCTCGGCAAGGATTTTCTTCATGTCCTTGCCGTCGTTCTCGTCATATCTGAAGAATATGTTGCGCATCGTCAGTTCCACACAACCGTCCGTGCAGTTTGCCACCAGCACGTAATTCAGCTTCGCCCTGTCGAGCGAGAGGAAGTTGCTTTTGAACACAAGCCATTCGTTCAGCGTTGCCACAATCACCCGCTGCGACTTGTTCACAAGCGTGACGTTGCTTTCCGGAAGCTGCTCTTCTCCTTTAACGAAATCCTGCAAATAGCCCAAACACAGGTCGTAGAGCTGCTGAGAGGACTTGCCGGGCATATTGATTTTGTAGGCCCAAACCACCTTACCTTCATTCTCCGTCACGGCGCCAGCCATATATTTCGGATCTTCCGCTTCCTTCTTTCTGGTTACGGTCTTTACTGTTTCCTTCTGTTTTCCGGCTTCAGCATCTGGTCTTTCCCACTCGTTCTGTGCCCAAACATTGCAGAACGACACATTTATTAATAATAGTGACAATAAGATTTTTTTCATCTCAATTAATCTTTAAGTTGTTTAATGATATGCAAAGATAACACTAAAAGGTGCAATGCGGCATTGATTATGCATTATTTAACGATTCCGCATCCTGCGTGTCGTCCCCTTTGCCGTGCTTCTTGTTCGTGAATTTTTACATGCACAAAGCCCCGCTTTTGAGTAATTTTATCCTGCAAAACATCGAAACTGGATTAAAAATAATAAAAAATGCAAGATTTTGCAATGTAGAGTTTGAAAATTGGAGGAAAACCATTAACTTTGCAAATGAATTAAATGATAGGGATGGAAGCGTTTTTTAGAACACATAACTATTTGGTGGAGCACACGGATGCACCGGTACGTCGTCGATTGATGGACGAGGTAGACTGGAACGACCGCATGATTGGAATCAAGGGGTCGCGAGGAGTGGGAAAAACCACTTTCCTCCTGCAGTATGCAAAAGAAAACTTTGAACTCGGAAACAAAAAGTGTCTGTATGTAAATATGAACAACTTTTATTTCCAGTGCAGGGGAATAGCAGACTTTGCAGGGGAGTTCTACAGAAACGGAGGAAGAGTGCTGCTCATCGACCAGGTGTTCAAGGAGCCGAATTGGGCAAGCGAATTGCGCAAATGCTACGATCTCTATCCCAACCTGCACATCGTCTTTACCGGCAGCAGCGTGATGCGGCTCAAGGATGAGAACTATGAACTCAGCGGCATCGTGAAGAGCTACAACCTGAGAGGATTCTCGTTCAGAGAATTCATCAATCTGCAGACAGGAAACAATTTTGAGCCTTTCGCGCTTGACGACATAGTGGAAAACCACGAGAAGCTTGTCAGGAAAATACTGCCATACGTTTCACCGCTGAAGTATTTCCAGGACTACGTGCACCACGGGTTCTATCCGTTCTATCGCGAGCACAGGAACTATTCGGAAAACCTGCTCAAGACGATGAACATGATGACGGAGGTGGACATACTGTTCATAAAGCAGATCGAACTCAAATATCTTGCCAAGATAAAGAAACTGTTCTATCTTCTGGCGGTGAACGGAACGAAAGCCCCGAACATAAGCCAGCTTGCAATCGACATAGAGACAAGCCGTGCCACGGTGATGAACTACATCAAATATCTGGCTGACGCAAGGCTCATCAACATATTGTATCCGGTGGGACAGGAGTTTCCTAAAAAACCGCCGATGGTGGTGATGCACAACCCAAACCTCATGTATGCGATATATCCGATAATCGCCAACAAACAGGCGGTGATGGAGAATTTCTTCATCAATGCATTGTGGAAAGACCATGTGGTGAACAAGGGAAGCAAGAGCGGGCATTTCATCGTGGACGAGAAATACGACTTCACAATATCCGACGCCTCCAGCACATCAAGGTCGAGAGGCTCGGCGAACACGTATTTCGCAAGATACAACACGGAAATAGGACAGGGAAACCATATGCCGCTGTGGCTCCTGGGATTCCTGTATTGACGGAAGAGGCTAATATATTATTTATTTAAAGTATAATAATTAAATAAGTAAACAACAAATACATTAACATTAATATTTTACTAAAATGGCAAAAGAAAAAAAGTTTATCACTTGTGATGGTAACGAGGCTGCCGCTCACGTAAGCTATATGTTTACAGAGGTAGCTGCCATTTATCCTATCACACCATCGTCTCCAATGGCTGAGCATGTTGACGAATGGTCTGCACGTGGCAGAAAGAACATTTGGGGACAGACTGTAAGCGTACAGGAAATGCAGTCAGAGGGTGGTGCCGCTGGTGCTGTACACGGCTCTTTGCAGGCTGGTGTACTTACAAGCACATACACAGCTTCACAGGGCTTGTTGCTCATGATCCCTAACATGTACAAGATCGCAGGTGAGATGCTTCCATGCGTATTCAATGTATCTGCACGTTCATTGGCTACACAGTCGTTGTGTATCTTCGGCGACCACATGGATGTTATGGCTTGCCGCCAGACAGGTTTCGCCATGTTCTGCTCTGGTTCTGTACAGGAGGTTATGGACCTCTCGGCAGTTCCTCATCTCGCAGCGCTGAAGTCTGAAATTCCTTTCGTTAACTTCTTCGACGGTTTCCGTACATCACACGAGTACCACAAGATAGAGCTCCTCGACCAGGAGGATGTAGCCAAGCTCGTAGACCCAGCTGACGTTAAGCGTTTCCGCGACCGCGCACTCACACCTGAGCGCCCTGTAACACGCGGTACTGCTGAGAACCCTGAGACTTTCTTCACTCATTGTGAGTCTCGCAACGATGTTTATGAGAAGCTTCCTGAAATCGTAGAGCACTACATGAACGAGATGACAAAGATCACTGGTCGTGAGCACCACATCTTCGACTACTACGGAGCTGAGGACGCTGAGCGCGTGATCATCCTCATGGGTTCTGGTTCTGAGGCTGCCCGCGAGGCAATCGACTATATGACAAAGAAGGGCGAGAAGGTAGGTATGGTTAGCGTACACCTCTTCCGTCCGTTCAGCAACAAGCACTTGCTGGCTGCCGTTCCTAAGACAGTCAAGAAGATCGCTGTGCTCGACCGTACAAAGGAGCCTGGAGCTGATGCAGAGCCATTGTATCTCGACGTGAAGAACGCATTCTACAACGTAGAGAACAGACCTGTAATCGTTGGCGGACGCTTCGGTCTCGGTAGCTGCGACACTACTCCGGCCAGAATCATCTCTGTATTCGACAACCTCAACTTGCCAGAGCCAAAGGATCACTTCACTCTGGGTATCATTGATGATGTCACATTCACTTCTCTTCCTGCCGTTGAGGAAATCCCAATGGGTGGCGAAGGTCTCTTCGAGGCTAAGTTCTACGGACTCGGTGCTGACGGTACTGTAGGTGCTAACAAGAACTCTGTGAAGATCATCGGTGACAACACTGACAAGTACTGCCAGGCATACTTCTCTTATGACTCTAAGAAGTCTGGTGGTTTCACATGCTCACACCTCCGTTTCGGCGACGAGGAAATCCGCTCTACATATCTGGTAAATACTCCTAACTTCGTGGCTTGCCACGTACAGGCATATCTCCACATGTATGACGTGACACGCGGACTCCGCAAGAACGGTACATTCCTGCTGAACACTATCTTCGACGGACAGGAGCTTGTTGACTTCATGCCTAACAAGGTAAAGCGTTACTTCGCACAGAACAATATCACCGTTTACACAATCAACGCTACCAAGATCGCTCAGGAGATTGGTCTTGGCAACCGTACAAACACCATCCTGCAGAGTGCATTCTTCCGCATCACAGGCGTTATCCCTGTTGACCTCGCTGTTGAGCAGATGAAGAAGTTCATCGTGAAGTCTTATGGCAAGAAGGGTGAGGACGTAGTGAAC
Source organism: Oscillibacter sp. (assembly GCA_963594595.1). Taxonomy (GTDB): domain Bacteria; phylum Bacteroidota; class Bacteroidia; order Bacteroidales; family Bacteroidaceae; genus Prevotella. The sequence continues at coordinate 4,436 of CAVBFA010000198.1, forward strand.
AAGAACTACCAGGCTGTTGACCGTGGTGACGAGTACAAGCAGCTCACAGTTGATCCGGCATGGGCTAACCTGCCAGACGATGAAGTGAAGGTGGATGACGCACCTGCATTCGTTAAGGAACTCGTTCGTCCTATCAACGCACAGGCCGGTGACCTGCTCAAGGTTTCTGACTTCGTTAACCACGGTGCTGCCGATGGTACATGGCAGAATGGTACTGCTGCTTATGAGAAGCGTGGTGTAGAGGCATTCGTTCCTGTATGGAACTCTGAGAACTGTATCCAGTGTAACAAGTGTTCATTCGTTTGTCCTCACGCTGCAATCCGTCCATTCGTACTCACAGACGAGGAGAAGGCTGGCTTCAATGGCAACACTATCGAGATGAAGGCTCCTGCAGCAATGAAGGGTATGCACTTCGTTATCGAGCCATCTCCACTCGACTGTCTGGGATGCGGCAACTGTGTTGACGTATGTCCTGGCAAGAAGGACAAGGAGACTGGTGAGCTTGTCAAGGCTCTCAAGATGGTTCCTTACAACCCAGATGCAAAGGATATGATTGACCTCGCTGCAGGTTGGAGCTACCTGGTTAAGAACGTGAAGTCTAAACAGGATCTCGTAGACGTGAAGTCTAATCCTAAGAACTCACAGTTCGCACAGCCTTTGTTCGAATTCTCTGGCGCTTGCTCAGGATGTGGTGAGACTCCATACGTGAAGTTGGTTTCACAGCTCTTCGGTGACCGCGAGATGATTGCTAACGCTACTGGTTGTTCTTCAATCTATTCAGCTTCTGTACCATCTACTCCATATACAACAAACGAGAAGGGACAGGGTCCTGCATTCGCTAACTCTCTGTTTGAGGACTTCTGCGAGTTCGGTCTCGGTATGGT
>CAVBFA010000199.1:0-5296 GCA_963594595.1 Oscillibacter sp.
TATTAATAACAATTAGCATTAATTCACTCCATGAATAGCACTTGTGGCATGTCGCAAGCGGTATGCCGGCTCCATCAAGCCTAATGACCGGTTTTGGTCAAACGGTCATCAAGGCCATAAGATATTCTGTCAGCCCAATCTGTCATTAGGGCTTGTTGTGGTCGGTTTATTTGCTCGACAGGTGGAGAAAACGCGTTATGCGGTGACCCAGGTCGCGTTTCTTGTTGTCGATGAATGCGTCGAGAATCCTTGTGGTCCCGTTCAGCGGCACCACGTCGTAGTCGGCGATGGCGGCAGGGATAAGACAGCTGTATCCCTCTCTCACTGTCGTCTCTTCGCCCGTCTCTCTTATCTTTATCTTGAAGTCGCCCTTGATACACATCGTAATGATGAAGCTGTCGTATTTCAGCAGGTTGCGGTGGAACGGCTCCGTCAGTTCTGCTACTCTTACACTGAAGAACTGTGAATCTATGATGAGGTTGGCGCGGTTGTCATCCTCTTTATATATAGTGCGGTATTCGTCCTCCACATTGAAGTCGAGAGCTTCGGCTGCCAGTTCGGTGTGCAGCTCACGCGGCTTTCCGTCCAGTCCCGGTCTGTTGTAGTCGAAGATGCGGTAGGTGACGTCTGACGACTGCTGCACCTCGGCAAGCAGGATGCCGCTGCAGATGGCGTGTACTCTGCCTGCCGGCAGATAGAACACGTCGCCGGCCTTCACTTCATGGCGGGCAAGCACATCGGTTATGGTGCCGTCGGCGATGCGCTTCCTGTATTCGTATTCAGAGATTTTCGATTTGAAGCCGGCATACAGATAACTGCCGGGATTGGCGTCGATGACATACCACATCTCCGTCTTTCCCGATTTGCCGTGTACTCTCTTTGCCATCTCGTCGTTGGGATGCACCTGAATGCTGAGGTCTCCTTTGGCATCGATGAGTTTCACGAGCAGTGGCATCTTGCCGTCATATAGCTTGTTCACTGATTCGCCCAGGATTTCCTCCGGATGTGCGTCGATAACGGTTGTCAGTTCTTTGCCTGCCCATTCGCCGTTGCTCACGATGCTTGTGCTCGACGGTACGGCGCTCACCTCCCAGCTTTCGCCGATGGGGGTATCTTGTGGCTTGAGTCCCTTATAGGGGCAGAGCCTGTCGCCTCCCCATACCACGGTGTGGAGGTTGGGTTCGAATAATAGCGGATATAGTGTCATGTTCTTCTGTCAGTTGTTCAAAATAAGTTAATGAAAATCTTGTCTATAAGATAATGCAAAGATACATTTTTTTTGTTTACTCCAAAAAACAAACAGAAATATATTTGTTGATGCGTATTGAAACTTATCTCACGTTGATTATCTTGTGTGTCTGCAGCGACAGTTTCCATTTGGGATGCTTCAGACAATATTCTATCGCTCCCTGCAGGTTTGCCCTGTTCTGCGTCTCGTCTTTCACGTCGCATGGCTGCAGGCGATATTCCTTTGCTTCTGCATTGGCATATCTGTCCACTTCTTCGTCGTTGCCCTCATACACCACCTTCAGCTCGTCTATCCTGTGCAGCTTCAGCGGCTTCCCCTTCGGCGAACATGTTATCCAGTCTATCTTGCAGTCTTCTGGCAGTTCGTAGGTGCCGTTGGTCTCCATTGCCACATAGCATCCCTCCTCATGGAGCTTCTCTATCAGCGATGCCGTGACTTGCATCGAAGGCTCTCCGCCGGTGATGACAACGAAGCGTGCCGGAAATTGCCTCACTTCCTCAACAATCTCCTCCTCTGTCATCTCCACGTATCTGGAGTGGTCGGTGTCACAGAACGAACACCTGAGGTTGCAGCCGGCAAAGCGCACGAAAACGGCTGGCGTTCCCGTGTGGCGTCCTTCTCCCTGCAGACTGTAGAATATCTCGTTTATCCGCATCATTCCTCCTCGTCCTTAACGTATGTCACCATATTGTTGGAACTCTCCTCCACGTCCACCTTGTAGCATTCCGGAATCTGGTCGCACACCCATTTGGCTATGTTCTCCGCCGTAGGGTTGAAAGGCAGCAGCTCGTTGAAGTTGCCGTGGTCAAGATAGTCGTGTATCTTGTTCTTGACATGTTTGAAATCAATCACCATCCCCACCTCGTTCAGTTCTCTGGCCTTGCAGTATACGGTAACGATCCAGTTGTGACCGTGCAGGTTGGTGCATTTGCTCTCGTAGGGCAGACTGAGTTTGTGGCAGCCTGCTATTTCCATCTTCTTTTTTACGTAATACATTTATTGTGAAGCTAATTCTGTCTGCAAAGTTAGTGTAAAAATCCTAATTCCGGCATCTCCAGCAGGGTGTTTAGGGCTTAAAACTCTTCAGACAAGCTTAAAAAGTCTAAATATCAGTGTTTTTGTAACAACTTTGTAACAAATGATAATTATTTTTGCATCCGCTTGAGAAGACTGGTGGGGAGCGACAGGAATGTCTGCCTCTGTCAACTCGTCACTCATCAACTCGTCAACTTGTCAACTCGTCACTCGTTAACTCGTCAACTATAAAAATTTAAATATGGAATTATCAGAAATGCTGTTTTTAGGAGGTTTTGTGGTTTTCATAGCCGCAATCCTTTTGCTTGACATGTTTGTAATCGACAAGAAGGCTCACGAGGTGTCCATCCGTGAGGCTGGCACCTGGACTGCCGTATGGATAGCCTTGGCGCTCCTGTTTTCCGTCTTCTTGTGGTTTCATGGTGATATGGTGCATGGAATAGAGAATTTCAGCGACCTCCAGGCGGTGGCTTCGCGCTATGCCTCGCATCTGAAACTCAATCCCGACGATTTCGAGTCAAGTCTGCAGCAATACCGCCATTACATGACGGTGTCATACATCTCCGGTTATCTGATAGAGAAGACGCTCTCCGTAGACAACCTCTTCGTGATGATGATGATCTTCACATCCTTCGGGGTGGGGAAGAATGAATATCAGCATGTGTTGAACTGGGGTATACTCGGTGCCATCGTCTTGCGCTTCGTGTTCATCTTCCTCGGTGCTGCCATCATCAGCCGCTTCGACTGGGTGCTGCTCGTCTTCGGTGCGGTGCTCGTATATAGCGGCGTGAATATGTATCTCAACCGCAACAAGAAGGAGGAGATGGATGTGGAGAAGCATCCGCTCGTGAGACTGCTGTCTAAGACGGGACGCATTCACCCGCAGTTTGAGGGCGACAAGTTCTTTATCCGCCGTGCCGGACGCCTGCTGTTCACTCCGCTCTTCGTCACGGTGCTCGTGATTGAGTTCAGCGACCTTATCTTTGCCTTCGACAGCATACCGGCGGTATTCTCCGTGTCGCTCGACCCCTATGTGGTGTTCTTTTCCAACATCTTTGCCATATTGGGCTTGAGAGCCATGTTCTTCCTCCTGGCAGCGATAGCCGACAGGTTCCGCTATCTTAAGCTTGGTGTATGCGTTCTCCTTGTGTTCATGGGTGTGAAGATGCTCATCCATGAGTTCTTTGAGATTGATGCCATATCGTCGCTCGTGTTCATTGTCAGCGTGCTGGTGGTTAGCATCGGAGCCTCGCTGGTGGTGAAGAAGCAGACCGTGTAGCGTATTTGCAATCCACAGACTATAGACATGCCCCCAAAGTGCTGTTCCATATCAGGGATATAGCTTTTGGGGGCTTTTCATATCCATTTCCCAAGTCCATTTTCCGTTTAGTTGTTTCTAATCATCCCAATAATCCCAAATCATTAGGGCTTGCTTGGATTTTGATTTTTTAGAAGGATGGATTTTAAGGAAGTCCAAGTGATAAGGGTCTTTGGTTATCTGTTGCGCCAAGTCACTTTGCATGGCTGGGAGCGTAGACTGGAAATTGGTGATTGCTTTGCCGTCATGTTCATACAGGTCGGTGTCGAGCCAGTTGAGCAGAGCGTCACGTCCCCAATTGTTCTCCCATGTTTTTCTGACGAAGAACAAGGCCTTATTCATATTGTCCTTACATTTATCAATGATACGACGATGATGATCCCAAGGAATAGAGAACAGTAGTTGGAAATCGTCAACAGGTTGCTGACGATTTCTTAAATGTTCCGCAACTTGCGGAACATTTTAAACCCGCGGCGTAGGCAAATGAAAAAGGCACGACCCCTCGATATCGAGAAGCCATGCCCGGAAATATATATTGAGATTTTGGAACTTAGAAGTTCACGCCGAAGTTCAGCGTCAGACATCCGTTGTGCGACGTGTCGAACTCATCGTGACAGATATTCGCCAGACCCACGTCATAGGTCAGGTCGGCATAAAACATGTCGTAGGCAACGCCGCAGCCCAGACGCAGTCCTCCGTCGAAGCGCTTGAAGCGGTCGCTCGAGAACGAAGGGTCTGCTTCTCTCTCTCGATAGTTCTTTATCTTTCCGCCCACGCCACATGCCAGATATCCGCCGGCAAAAGGCTGAATGGAGAAGTGGTCGTCGATAGGGTAGGCATATTTCACAGTCAGCGGCACCTCCAGATAGTTCAGATCGTAGGTCATCTTCTTGCCGTCGTCGAGCTTCTTCTTGCCGCCCTTCTCGGTATAGTATAGTCCCGTCTCGAAAAACACCGGAGCGCGGTCAGACAGTGCTATGCCCACCACGGCACCCACGTTGAGGCCCGTCTGCGCGTTGCCGCCATCAAGAGTCTTGTCGTCGGAGCTCACGGTAGAAAACGACGGTCCGATGCGCAGTCCGTAGTAGTTCTCGCCGCTCTGATACAGCCCCGTGCCCGGTCGGCGGGAGTAGTCCAGATGTCCCGTCCGCTGGTTGTAATATCTGCTGTTCTTATAAGCCTGAGCCTGAGCCGTGCAGCCAATAGTCATTATCGCCAGAGCTGCCAATATAAACTTCTTCATAATAGTGGTCCTTTCTTAATACGTTCTACAATAATTTTCTTCTTTCCGTTGGCAAAAGTATAGTTTTCTCTCCAACTCCGCTGAGGGGATATCCCTAAAAGAGAATGGGGAAAACCATATTGCTGCCAAAGGGAGGCTCCTTCCATTATCGTTTTCCAGTAATCCCCAATCGGTCATTAGGCAGTTTGATGTGTTAATACGTATACTTTTTCCGGAGGAAAGTGTCATAGTATCATTTTCGAGACTTTTCCCACACCTAATCTATTGAAAACCAGAATAATACTCCAATGGTACTTTTCTTTATTCTTTACAGAAAAGTGTCATAGAAGTATCATAGAAGTATCATGGAAATCGCAAAAAAATGTAGTAATACTTATAAAAGATGCCTTATTGAATATTCTTTATCTCTTCTTCTGACTTCTTCTTTTCCGCAGTCCGTATGGCATTCACG
>CAVBFA010000200.1:0-5267 GCA_963594595.1 Oscillibacter sp.
TCCGAGGCTTTCCAGAAAGTTGATATTTATGACCATGAAGTAAATAGCTATATATTAAATGCGGGTGGAAATATGCAGTATTATCTCACCATAGATGCAGAGAACACTCCATGGAAATTTACCAATGTGCCGGATTGGATTAAGATATCACCGATGTCGGGAAATGAAAGTCAGGATGTAAAAATGATTGTTGACTCCAATATTCCATTGGAGGAGGAACGCACCGTAGAACTGGCTCTTGAATCCACGGATTCTGACTGGAAATATTTCATTCCGATTACCGTAAACAAGCCTGTTGTTAAGCCACAGATTTATTACACTGGTTATTATGATGACCCTCATTTGAGTACTTTTAGTTCAGAAGGAGGAACAGCCGATGGAAAGTTCTCTGCAAACTTCACACCATCTATCGCATATCAAAATAATGAGGGTAACTGGATAACAGCAACAATAGAGGAAAACGGTGAAGAATACAACAATCTGCCTGGATATACACTTAATGTGACGACAAAACCTAATGAAGAAACAACCAGACGTACAGGTTATGTTTTGTTGCAATACAAAGGAAAGACAATCGGTAAGTGTGAGGTTTGCCAATATGGATTCACACCATATATATCATCTATAAGCAATACTACCCTATATATGGACAAGAATGGTGAGACAAGTACAATTACTTACAAAGCTAATTTCAAACCGTCTATACAGTGTGAGTATATGACTGACTGGGGTGAGGCAAGCATAGATACGGACAACAGTACCATAACGGTTACCGTCCAGCCGTATAGTGGCAATGGTTCAAGACGGTTGGGATATTTGTATATGATGTACAAGAATAAGAAAATTCAAACAATTGATATCTATCAATATGGATATTAAAATATAAAATAATAAACAGAACAAGTTATGAAGAAAATTATCACTATTCTGCTCATGCTGGCAATGGTAATGCCCATGGCAGTGGCACAGAACAAGCTTCTTGAGAAAGCTCAGAAGAAGGAGTACAAGGCAAAGATAAAGGAATTCAAGAAGGAAGGCTGGAAACTCTACGGCAGCAGCCGCACTATTGAAGTGGCTTTGCTCACACACTACGACAAGCTCCGTCAGCTTGGTGAGAATGGTTACGAGGTGATGGGCGAGGCAAGCAGCTTCAAGTCGAAGAACGTTGGTAAACAGATGTCTATCAACAATGCCTGCAACATCTACTCACGCAATGCCGGTAGCCATGTGAAGGGGCGTGTGGTAAGCGACCTTGCAGGAGATGTTAACAATACTGATGCAGAGTTTGAGCACTTCTACGCTGCATATGAGACTCTCGTGGAAAAGGAAATAAAGGGCGAGATGCAGGAGTCGTTCTCCGTAATCAAAGACAACAAGGACGGCACATTCAGTATGCAGACTTTCTTCATCATCAACGAGGACGCTGCCGTAAAGGCACGCATTCGGGCGATGGAGAATGCCATGAAGGAGAGTGAAGCTGCACAGAAGTATGCAAAGAAAGTGAGCGACTTCGTGCGTGAAGGCTTCGAGGCAGAAAATAACAACGAACAGTAATACTGGAATTGGCAAGCAACAAAGAATGACGAGATTTTTATTTCTTATATCATTGTGTCTCTCAGTCATGGGTATTCAAGCCCAAGGCTGGGAGACAGTCAAATCAAGCAAATTGTTTCTCTATGGTGAGGGCTACGGTGCTTCTTTGGATGAGGCTGACCGACAGGCTCTCTCCGACCTTATCAGCAAGATATCTGTAAACATTTCCAGCGTGACTCAACAGAAGGAGGGAGAGACATCGCACAACGGAAAGGTTGAGACAAACAGCGACTTCAGTTCCAGTATACAGACCTATTCGCAGGCTACGTTGACAAATACTGAACGCGTGGTGCTCCACAACGAGCCGGACGCTCATGTGGGCAGATGGATAAGGAAGTCGGAGATTCAGAAAATCTTCGAATCGAGAAAGCAGAAGATTACAGAACTTGTGGACAATGCCGTAAAGGCAGAGCAGAGCATGAAGATTGACGATGCCCTGAGAAACTACTATTGGGCCCTTACGCTTCTACGTTCGCTGCAGTATCCCAACGAGATGGCATATACCGACGACAACGGAAGTAAGCATGTTATGGCAGTATGGATTCCGGAGCAAATGAACAGAATTTTCGACAACATCAAGGCTACTGCTGAGAAGAGCGATGACGGAGAAACGGAACTGAGGTTTACGTACAACAGGCAACCAGTGGCATCTGTGGATTATTCGTATTTCGACGGACGTGACTGGAGCAGCATATATAGTGCGAAGGACGGCGTGGGAGTGATAGAATTGCCGGAAGGACTGAAGCCCAAGCAGTATCAGATAAAATACGAGTTTGAATATCGTGGCCAGGCTCACATCGACAAAGAGATAGAGAGCGTGATGAATACCGTGAGGAGTATGCCGATGAAGAAGGCATATGCAAGTATAAAGGCTGCAAAAGAAAATGAGGCGACAGACGAGTCAGTCTGCATTGCTCAGCAGCCACAAACCAATGCCATGTTGGAACTGCCGGCAGAGGGAAGTCAGAAATACCTTGACGCAATACAGAATGTGGCAAGCAGCATAAGGAGAAAGAACTATGACGTGAGTGATGAACTTTTCACCGAAGAAGGAAAGAGCATATACAACAAACTGATAAAATACGGTTCAGCCCAGATTGTGGGAACACCAGGCATAAAGGTTTACCAAGACGGTGACAACGTGGTGGCAAGGGGCTTGCAGATGGCTTTCTCGTTCAAGAACGGACTGCGCAAATCGTTTGTCGAGGACATGGTGTTTACTTTTGACAAGGACGGAAAGATTTCGAATATAGCCTTCGGTCTTGGCAAGACGGCAGAAGAGGGTATCCTCAGCAACCCTAACTGGCCAGAGACGGCACGCAAGACGATTGTCAGTTTTATGGAAAACTACAAGACTGCATACTCGCTGAAGCGTCTCGACTACATCCGTGATATCTTTGACGACAACGCCATTATCATCACGGGACGGGTTTCCAAGCATTCTACGATGTTCAAGAGCCGCGAGGGCTCGGCTCATATCACCAACAACGACATCATCACGTATAACCGCCAGACGAAGGACGAATATCTGAACAACTTGGCGAGATGTTTTGCAAGCAATGAGTTCGTGAACATCAGATTCTCCAACACCGACGTAATGAAGCCGGGCAAGGGCAAGGAAATGTATGCCATTCAGATAGCACAGGACTACTACTCGACAAATTACGGCGACCACGGATACCTGTTTTTGGAGATAGACATAAACAACCCGCAGCGCCCACTTATAATCTTGCGCACATGGCAACCGAAGAAAGACCCTAACTTTGGAATTTACGGTCCGAGCGACTTCTAAAATTCCAGAGCAGTCATCATCTTATATAACAGGCTAAAATCCAAGATATGAAAAAAGTGATTATCTTATTTCCGCTCATAGCATCAGCCCACGGCACGTTATTGGCACAAGACATTGAAGGCTTCAGGCAGGAAAGGGAGCGGATGATTGCCGACTATAACGGATTCAGAAACGACATCATCAGTAACTATGCTCATTTTCTGGGTGAGGCATGGGAGAAATACAAGGCTTTTAAAGGAGAGAAACGTTTTCCTGACAAGAAACCCTCTACGCCGCAAAAGGCTCCAGACGGAAAGGAAGGGCAACACTCCGTTCCCAAGGACATTACTCCGCAAGTAACCATACCCATGCCGCCAGAGCCAGATCGTTCACCGATAGGGAAAGACGTGCCTACTGCTATCGACCCATTGGCAGAAAAGATAGCTTTCCCGTTTTACGGCATAAGAATGAAGGCAACGAAGATAAAGGTTAGACCACTTGCTTCGGTAAGGGAAAAGGACATCAGTGAATGTTGGGCGTATATGCAGGATGATAGGGTTTACGACAAAGTAGCCCCGTCGTTGAAACTATTGATACGTGGAGCCGAGCTGTCCGACTGGTTCGTGTTTGTCCTTGTAAGGCACTATGCTGATGCTATATGTCCCAACGACCCGAACACAGCCATCACCCTTTCCCGTTATATCTTGGCAAATATGGGTTTTGATATCAGACTGGGCAGGACGGGTAACGATTTGACGTTGCTTGTTCCTTTTGAGCAAATGCTGTATTCCCGTAGCTATCTTGAAATCGGTGGAAGAAAATACTTTGTGTTTTTCAATGATACAGCGACAACAGGCGAGGAGATAGGAGGAATCTCTACTTGTGCCATACCTAGAGGCACAAAACTTGGCAAGACTATAAACCTCACCTTGACTGCTCCATATATAGAAACGGGCAAGTCAAGTCCATTTGAACTGACAGCCAACGGCATCACCGTGAGTGGAACCATTGACGAGATGGCGAAGAATATCAGCAAGGAGTTTCCACAGACCGATATTCCAGTATATGCAGCATCATGCTTGGACAGAAAGTTCAGGGAGCAACTCATTGAACAGATAAAAGAACAGGTAGGCGGCATGTCGCAGAAGGATGCCGCCAATGCAATATTGAGGTTCATACAGTTAGCATTCAAATACAAGACTGATGGTGAACAATTCGGATACGAGAAGGCATTCTTCGTTGAAGAAAATTTCATATATCCTGCCAACGACTGTGAAGACAGAGCCATCCTCTTCGCATTTCTTGTGAGAAACATCCTGCACCTTGACGTGCATCTGCTTTATTACCCAGGACATGAAGCCACGGCTGTGGCTTTCACTGATGCCGGCATAAATGGTGACGGATATATGTATGAAGGCAAGCGTTTCACCATCTGCGACCCTACATATATAATGGCATCTGTTGGACAGTGTATGCCTCAATACAGGGATGTAAAGCCAAAGGTGCAACTGTGGTAGAGCAATTATTAAAAGGACAATATTAACTTATGTCAAAAGGCCCGAAGATAATTCTTCTGGCTTTTTTGTGCGTAGTATGCTCGGCATGAGCATTATCTGACAAACCGCTGTATACGGAATTGCATGTACTGAGGTATGAGAGAACGGTAAACACGAAAATAGGAAATAAATACCTATGATTAGTGTTTGCCTCCAACTCCAATTAACCCCAAACGGTCATTAGGTCGTTTAATACTAATGACCTATTTGGGCTCTATTGTTTTATTTGTAGTCAAAAATAGCTGTTTATACGTTATGTTCTTGCTATTTTTAATTAAAATACATAAATTTGCAGACAATACGTCAATATGACGGCATGTGGAAATACATGCGGAACTATAGTATAT
>CAVBFA010000201.1:0-5266 GCA_963594595.1 Oscillibacter sp.
ACCTCACGCTGTTCAGGAGTTACTTCCTTTAGATCCGTTGGAATACGAGTGAACTCAGCACCAGTGATTTCGATACCATTGCCTTCGAGATGCTTCTGCAGATCGCTAAAGCTCTTAGGATCACCATATATAGTAACCTCGTTGGTCTCTTCATCGAAATCATATTCCTCTTCAACGCCATAGTCAATGAATTCAAGGATGAGGTCGTCCATATCAAGATCTGCCTGCTTCTTGAATGTAAACACGCACTTCTGATCAAACAGGAAAGACAAGGAACCTTGTGTTCCCAAGTTGCCACCATACTTGTTGAATACGGCACGCACGTTGGCTACAGTACGGGTGGTATTGTCTGTCGCGGCATCCACGAAGATAGCCACTCCATGAGGTCCGTATCCCTCGTAGGTTACTTCCTTGAAGTCCTTCTGGTCTTTGCCCATTGCGTTTTTTATCGCACGCTCAACATTAGCGTTAGGCATATTCTCACGTTTGGCTGTCTGTATAATAGCTCTCAGGTGAGGATTGTTTTCAGGATCAGGACCACCAGCCTTGACAGCAATGGCAATCTGTTTGCCAATCTTTGTAAACGTACGGGCCATATGTCCCCATCTCTTCATCTTAGTCGCTTTGCGATATTCAAATGCTCTTCCCATTGGAGTAATTGTTTTATAATGTTTTTAAATTGTTATCTTTTTGAAAAGCCATCGGTGATTAAAAGCCATCATCTCAGCTCAGCGTTTAAATGCTTTTTCAGATTAGCAATCAGTTTGGTCATCACTGCCTCGATATGCTTCTCCGTAAGTGTTTTCTCCTCATCCTGAAGGATAAAGTTAACGGCGTAACTCTTCTTGCCTGCAGGAAGATTTTTTCCCTCATATACATCGAAGAGTTCTACTTTTTTGAGCAACTTCTTTTCAGACTGGTAAGCAATCTTTTCTATCTCAACGAATTCTACATTAGAGTCTACCAATAACGCCAAGTCACGGCTTACAGGTGGGAACTTGCTTATCTCATGGAAGTTTACCGTATTCTTGCGTACTGCCTTCATAAGGACAGTCCAGTTGATCTCTGCATAATATACCGGCATCTCAATATCAAACTCTTTGAGGTGTTTCTTTGCTATAACACCCATTTCGACAATGAGTTTTCCTCCTCTGCTCTCTATAGCGATTGCTGACGAGAATATATCATTGTCGCTTTTCTTGAACACGACAGAAGCAAACGACAACCCTACCCTACGAAGGATATTCTCGACATATGCTTTCAGTTCATAGAACGATGTGTCTTCTTCGGAATGAGCCCAACTGCCACTCACCCTCTTGCCGGTAAGCCAAAGACCAAGATGATATTCCTCCTTGTAAGCAGCCTGTGGATTATCCACTGTATGCTTTTCAGCATTGTAATCATAAACATTGCCAAACTCAAAGAAACGAAGATTAGGATTCTTGCGTTTTATATTATGCTCAAGGCTCTCCAATCCTCCAAACAACAATGTCTCACGCATCACATTAAGATCGGAACTCAACGGATTCATAATGCGAACAAGATGATCTGCATGATAGTGGTTGAGATCTTTGTAATAGTCACCCTTTGTAAGGGAATTGTTCAATATCTCATTGAATCCACATCCTACCAGCTGCTCTCCTATAAGGTTTTCAGCTTTATGCTTCAAGTCTTCCTCACCTTTAATAACTAGGGAGCTTTTCAGCTGTGTTGGTATCTCTACGTTGTTATATCCATAGACTCTCAAGATATCCTCAACCACATCGCATGGACGCTGAACATCAACACGATAAGCAGGTATCTGAAGTTTCAGACCTTCGGCATTCTCATCCAACACCTTCATCTCAAGAGATTCAACAATGCCCTTTATCATGTCTTCCCCAATGACTTTACCAACAAGAGAATTAACGTATTCATACTTTAATTCAACCACAGGATCGGCTATCGGTTCAGGATATACGTCCTTTATCTGCATAGACACCTTTGCACCAGCAAGTTCCTTACACAACAAAGCTGCCTGCTTCAGAGCATAAATCACTCCGTTTGGATCTATACCACGCTCAAAACGGAACGATGCGTCGGTACTCAATCCATGACGACGGGCACTTTTGCGTATCCATGTCGGATGGAAATATGCGCTCTCAAGCACTACATTCACTGTAGTATCGTAAGTGCCACTTCCCTTGCCACCAAAAACACCAGCTATACACATCGGTTCTTCTGCATTGCATATGGCAAGGTCGCGCTCACAGAGCTTATGTTCCACACCATCGAGTGTAACGAAAGGCGTTCCCTCTGGCATAGTCTTAACGACTATCTTGTGATTCTTCACCATATCTGCATCAAAGCAATGCAATGGCTGCCCATATGCCATCATCACATAGTTGGTAATGTCAACGATGTTGTTTATCGGACGAATGCCTATTACGTTGAGCTTTTTCTGAAGCCATTCCGGGCTCTCGGTAACTTTACAGTCTGTCAGACTAACACAAGCATAACGTTTACAAGCTTCGGCACACTGAATTTCGACATCAATCGGAAGGTTTTCATTGTCAACTTCAAACGCATCGCAGCTCGGACGATGTAGACTCGTCTCATAGCCATTACGTTTCAACCACGCATAGAGATCACGTGCCACTCCCCAATGCGAAAGAGCATCCGCACGATTGGCTGTGATGTCGATTTCAATCAACCAGTCACTCTCCAGATTATAATATTCCGCAGCGGGTGTTCCCTCTTTAGCAGTATCCGGCAAAACGATGATACCATCATGGCTTGTACCTACGCCTATTTCATCTTCGGCACATATCATACCATAGCTCTCCACTCCGCGTAGTTTTGACTTCTTGATAACAAATTCCTTATCGCCATCATAGAGCACGCAACCCAGATCTGCCACAATAACTTTCTGGCCAGCAGCAACATTAGGCGCTCCGCACACTATCTGAGAAGGGGTTTCATGTCCCAAATCAACAGTTGTAACATGTAAATGATCCGAGTTGGGATGGGCCTCACATGTAAGGACCTTGCCTACAAACAGGCCTTTGAGACCACCTTTTATACTTTGCACTTCCTCAAGAGAATCTACTTCAAGACCTTCAGAGGTCAAAGCGTCGCATACTTCTTGTGGAGTAAGGTTGAAATCAACATACTCCTTCAACCATTTGTAAGATATATTCATTATGATGTATTTTTACAATTTCGTTTGAGTCGGGACAAAAGTACTAAAAATTAGGCTATTAAACAAACCTTTACCTAAAAAATGACAATATGTCCTGACGTAACCTTCTAAAACGCCAATCCTCTTTCTGATTGAAAGGCGGTTAAAGTCTGACAACATATTCAGCTGCCGCATCGGCACATCGCTCTCCATCTACTCCTGCAGAGACTATTCCACCTGCATAACCAGCACCTTCACCACACGGGAAAAGCCCATGTAACGTAACATGTTGAAGAGTCTCTTTGTCTCGCAATATTCGTATTGGCGATGAAGTCCTTGTTTCTACCGCCATCAGCACAGCGTCGTTTGTCAAGAAACCGCGACTCATACCGCCAAATTTCACGAAACCCTGCTGCAATCTATGGCTTATCATTGGGGGCAACCAAAAATGCAACGGACTGGAAATCAATCCCGGAGCATAAGATGCCTTTGGCAAATCATAGCTAAGCTTCGACTTCACGAAATCTCCCATTCTTTGTGCAGGAGCTGTCTGCCGCATATTGCCGTTTATCCAGCAATCACGTTCCAATTTTTCCTGAAAAGCCATCATTTTCAAATCACCTTCTCCATCTATGTCCTCCGGCCTCACCTCTACGACCATACCACTGTTAGACCATTGTGTTCCTCTATTGCTGGGACTCATGCCGTTGACAACAATCTGCTCCTTGTCGGTAGCCGCAGGAATAACGAAGCCACCAGGACACATGCAGAAAGAATACACGCCCCTACCTTCAACCTGAGTGACAAAACTATATTCTGCTGCAGGCAAATACTTGCCACGTCCATTCTTGTTATGATACTGAATCTGGTCTATTAGCGCAGAAGGATGTTCAAGTCTCACTCCGACTGCAATACCTTTTGCCTCTATCGCCACGCCAGCCGAACCAAGATACCGATACACATCACGGGCAGAATGGCCTGTGGCAAGGATAACTGGTCCGCGGAAAACCTTCTGGATGCCATTCTGAAGGTCTATGCATTCAACACCTACTACTGCATCACCTTCAACTAACAATGAAGTCATCTTAGTTTGGAAATGGACTTCACCGCCACATCTGATTATGGTATTGCGCATTGATTCTATGACAGACGGAAGCCTGTCGGTCCCTATATGCGGATGAGCGTCTGAAAGAATTGATGTAGACGCACCGTGCTGGCAGAAGACATTAAGTATTTTTTCTATGTCGCCTCGTTTTTTACTTCGAGTATACAGTTTTCCATCCGAATATGCCCCTGCTCCACCTTCGCCAAAGCAATAATTGCTCTCAGGATCAACTTTCTGCATCTTGGTTATAAGCGACAGGTCTTTCTTTCTGTCCCGCACATTCTTGCCACGCTCTAAGACTATTGGTCTAAGGCCATTTTCCACAAGCCTCAATGCAGCAAAAAGGCCTCCCGGACCGGCTCCTACCACAATGACGCAGTTGCCATCCGACACATCATTATATTCTGTATGCACATACTCATCGTCTGTCGGTTGTTCATTTATGTATGTCCTCACTTTAAGATTAACAAATATATTGCGTTGCCTAGCATCAATACTACGTCTGAGCACTCGCACAGACGTGATCGTTCGTGTATCAATTGCCAGTTCTTCGGCAAGATAATCCTTCAATAGACTTTCTGTAGCCGCAACCTGAGGAGCGACTCTTACTTGTAACTCTTTTATCATATTATCATTTATATTGATATCAGCATCCTGAAAAGAAATCGCCATTCTCCATTAAGGCAAAAGACTGCTTTGACAATGCGAAAACAACGCCATGAAGACATGCAAACAAGTGTTTCTTAATGCAAGACAAATGCACCCACAGAACAACAATCATGCAAAAATAAGAATGAGCACAATAAAAACTCAGTGTTAATACCCACCTATTCCAGCAGAAGAAAATAGCCCATCAAAACATCTAAAATACATACAACATATAGAGACCAATGTCTTCTGCCTGTCAATCATATTTCATCAATGCAAAACTACACCTATATCATAGGACAAGAACAACGATGAAAAGCGAAATAAAAAATTAAGGAACGAATCCTTGGGAT
>CAVBFA010000202.1:0-5220 GCA_963594595.1 Oscillibacter sp.
AAGCAAGTCCGGAAACTTGCTGAACTCCTATACCTTAATGCTTTATTTTGCAAAGTTAATAAATTTATTATTAAAAGCCTTGTGTTTTGTGTTTTTTTATTCTCAACAGGTTGCTAATGCTCATTAGAAGCCAAACAAAAACTGCTCTTCCACAAAATCGGGACACATGTAAACCATAATTGCCGGTTCGGGCTGAATAAAGGAAAAGAAAAATGCGCCTTGCCGCCACATGATGTATGAATCATGTATACGTCAAGACGCATATATTGTCTTCTTTTCTTTGGGGAAGTTATTCCCGCCTTTCGTCTCTTTTCTCTACCCCTGCTGCGGGTTGTGCATCAGCCCAGATACTTGATGAGGATCTTGGCGTTGCCGCTGTCGCGCAGCTTGGCGATGCTCTTCTCTCTGATCTGTCTCACGCGCTCACGTGTAAGACCGAGCTGGTCGCCTATTTCCTCAAGACCCTTTTCCTGGCATCCTATACCGAAGCATTCGCGGATGATGGTTATCTCTCTCTCTTTGAGCACTTTGCTCAATACGGAATTAAGCTCAAGGGCCATAGATTCGTGGTCTACCACGCGGTCTGTCCTGCTGTCCTCTCCACTAGGCATCACGTCGAGCATACAGTTGTCTTCTCCGTCCTGGAACGGAGCGTCGATGCTCACGTGGTGTCCGTCGGCAGCAAGCGACTGTCCGATCTTCTCTTCGTCGAGCTTCGTCACTTCAGAGAGCTCTGAAACTGAAGGGTGGCGCTGGTTTTCCTGCTCAAACTTGTTTATCTCGTGGTTTATCTTGTTGAGCGAACCCACCTGGTTCAGTGGGAGTCTCACGATGCGGCTCTGCTCTGCTATTGCCTGAAGTATGCTTTGGCGAATCCACCATACGGCGTAAGAGATGAACTTGAAGCCTCTGGTCTCATCGAATTTCTGTGCTGCCTTGATGAGTCCGATGTTGCCTTCGTCTATAAGGTCGGTCAGAGTAAGGCCCTGGTGCTGGTATTGCTTTGCAACAGATACGACAAATCTAAGATTGGCTGTCACCAACTTGTTCTTTGCTCTTTCACCCTCACGTCCGCCTTTCTTGATTTTCTGTGCGAGTTCAATCTCCTCGTCGATGGAAATCAACGGCGCACGACCTATCTCAACGAGGTATTTGTCGAGTGCTTCACTGGAACGGTTGGTAATACTTTTCTGAATTTTTAGTTGTCTCATGCCTGATATTTTTCTTTAAAACCTTATAAGTAGCTGATTATTAATACTTTAATGTTGTTTTCCTGAAAAAACGATGCAAAGGTACTAAAAATATCCTCCCGTGTCAATGATTTTAACAAAACTTTAACACTTACGCGTGTTTATTCTTCTGAAAAGCCGTAATGGTGACAGGCATTCATGTTTGATTTCCTTCATTCGTGATGATATGGTTCGCCTTTTATTATTGTGCACGCCCTGTATATCTGCTCCACGAAGAGCAGGCGTATCATCTGGTGTGAGAAAGTCATTTTCGAGAGCGACAGCTTTGCGTTGCTTCTTTCGTATACGGAGTCGGCAAAGCCATACGGTCCGCCGATTATGAATACGAGGCTCCGTGCTGTCTGCTGCTGCTTCTCTATCCATCTGGCAAACTCTATGCTTCTGTATTCCTTGCCGT
Source organism: Oscillibacter sp. (assembly GCA_963594595.1). Taxonomy (GTDB): domain Bacteria; phylum Bacteroidota; class Bacteroidia; order Bacteroidales; family Bacteroidaceae; genus Prevotella. The sequence goes on from CAVBFA010000202.1 coordinate 1,648, forward strand.
GTTCGTCGAGCAGCACCACGGTGTCTGACGGCTGCAGTCTCTTGAGTATCTGTTCCGCTTCCATCTCCTTCTGGTTGCTCTGCGTGAGGCTTTTCGTGTTTTTGAGTTCGGGGATTACCTCTATGTCGAAAGGCATGTAATGCTTCACCCTTCCCACATAGTCGTCAATCCCTTTCGTTATGTTCTTGTCGTTGGTCTTTCCCACGACCAAAAGTTTCGTCTTCATTTCCTCTGTTCTTTGTCCTGTCTTTCTTCTTCATAATGGAGCATGGCAATGCCGGTATGCTCAACCACTGGCAGCATTGTCTATTTGCCGTATTCGTCTTTTCGCTTTGGGTTCATCGGAAACCATCCCTTTCTCACTCTTTCTCTCTGTTCGAAGAGTTCGAGGATAGACCACAGGAATGATGCCCCTGCCAGTCCCAGCGCTGCCGACCCGATAATGTTTTCTACGAAAAGCGCTGCCACCAGACACAGGAGTCCGAGGAGCATGAACACCCACCAGTATCTTACTCCGGTGTAGTATTCCGTCTTTATCACTATGGGGTGGAACACGCCTATTATCGCCAATGCCATTACGGCTATTATTATACCTGTGAAAAACATTTGTTGATATTGATTTTATGATATAAATGGAAAACAGACAAGGATCGTGCAGCCTGTCTTCCGTTAGTTTTTTTTACTCGTTTATTCTTCTTCTTCCGTCTTCAGAAGCCTTAGTGCGGCGAGCAGTTCGCTGTTTTCCGACTTGCTGCCTACGGTGATTCTCAGGCAGTCTTCACATAGCGTCACGCCTGCCATGCTCTTCACCATAATGCCGTTGTCCCTGAGGTGGTCGTACACCTTTTTGGCGTCGGTCATCTTGGCAAGGAAGAAATTTGCCTCTGTCGGATAAACCTTCTTGCACGAAGGCAGCAGTCTGAAGGCTTCAACCATCCTTTCGCGCTCTGCCAACAGTATGTTCACCCATTTCTCCACGTCGTATTGTCTGTCGAGGAGCTTGGACACGCTTTCCTGGGTCAGCGTGTTGACGTTGTAGGGATTTCTCACCTTATTTAATATGTCGATGATTTCCGGAAAGGCGAAGGCGGCACCAAGCCGTAGTCCTGCGCATCCCCATGAGTTGCTGAAGGTGTCAAGCACTATCAGGTTCGGATATTTGTATAGTTCGTGTCTCAGAGGCGTGGTGCTTGAGAAGTCTGAATAAGCCTCGTCAACAACCACAAGTCCTTCGAATCCGTTTATGATCTTCACGATTTCTTCTCTCTGCAGTTCATTGCCCGTCGGGTCGTTGGGTGAGCAGAGCCAAATGATCTTTGTGTTTCCGTCGCATGCTGCGAGTACTCTCTCGGCAGAAAGCCGGAACTCCTCGTCGAGTGTCGCCTTCCTGTATTCCACGTTGTTTATCTCGGCAAGCCTTTCATACATCCTGCATGTCGGTTCTATCGCCACCACATTGTCTCTGCCGGGTTCGGCGAAACACCTGTATATGATGTCAGCTGCTTCGTCAGCTCCGTTGCTCAGGAGTATGCATTCGGCAGGCAGCTTCTTCACCTTTGCGATTGCCCTCTTCAGCTCCGTCTGTGGAATTTCCGGATATCTGTTATACGGAGTATTGTATGGATTCTCGTTGGCATCGAGAAACACCAATCCGGTCTTGTTGCCGTTTGGGTTTCTTTCATGTCCGTATGGCTCGAGTCTTAATATGTTTTGACGTACTAATTCGTTGAGTCGTTTCATGTTACGTGGTTTCTTTAAATCTTTGTTGTGATACGGTTGCCGTGATTGTCTTCATTCTAAACGGGGCTTCCATGCGCTTCGTGGCATCTGGTGGTTTCGGTTGCGAAGACAATCTTTTTTCTTTATCATACCGCAAATTTAATCATTTTGTGATATATTTGCAAGGAAAAAACTATCTTTGTGGGCTATTTGTTCTTCATGCAGTTATGCGGAACGATATTTACACGTAAATAAAAAACAATTCATGACAAGATATTTTCATTGCCGTAAAGGTCATTTGCTTTTCATCATCACGCTTTTGCCTGTTCTCATGCTTGCCGTTTCTTGCAGAGACAAGGGGGCAGACAAGTCTATCGTCACTCCTTGGGGCGAGGTGATGACAGACTCCGTGTCGGCTGGAGGCTTTTGCAGCATCTCGGAGATAGTGAGCAACGGCGAACTGATAGTGGTGACGCTAAGCGGTCCGCAGACATATTTCGAATACCACGGCAGGGGCTTCGGCACCCAGTATCTGCTTTGTGAGAAGTTCGCCCAGCAGCTTGGCGTCGCCCTTCGTGTGGAGGTGTGCAAGGACACGGCGGAGCTTGCCGAGAGGGTGAGGCAGGGTAGCGCAGACCTTATAATGTGTATGTTGCCCAAGAGCGTGAAGCAGGGAGGCGTACTGAAGTTCTGCGGTGCGTATTCAGACGGCATGCAATGGGCGGTGGCAAAGGGCAACGGCGAATTGGCGAAAGCTCTCGACGACTGGTATAAGCCCAAGATGCTTGCCGACATAAAGAAGGAGGAGCGGTTTCTGTTGTCTTCGCGCAGCGTTTCGCGTCATGTCTATGCCCCGTTCCTGTCGCGCGAAAATGGCGTAATCTCTAAATACGACCCGCTGTTCCGCCGCTATGCCCCCGTGGCGCGGTGGGACTGGCGACTGTTGGCGGCTCAGTGTTATCAGGAGTCGTGCTTCGACCCCAATGCGCGGTCGTGGGCTGGAGCCTGCGGACTGATGCAGATAATGCCTTCCACGGCAGATCATCTCGGTCTCGCCCGTAGCGACATGCACGACCCGGAGAGGAGCATTGAGGCTGCGGTACGCCTTCTTGCCGAACTGTCGTCTGTCTTCAGCAACGTGCGTTCTGCCGAGGAGCGCCAGTGCTTCGTCCTCGCCGCATACAACGGCGGTGCGAACCACGTGAAAGACGCCATGGCTCTTGCCCGAAAGCATGGCGGCAATCCGTCGAGATGGAATGATGTGGCACCATACGTGCTGAAGCTTCAGCAGCCGGAATTCTATAACGATCCTGTGGTGAGATATGGTTATATGCGAGGGTCGGAGACGGTAGACTACGTCTATCGCATCCGCAAGCGCTATGCCCAGTATCGCGGATGCAAATATACCGGTCCTTCTGTGGAGGGGATTTCCAGCGGTTCCTACGATGCTGGCGGTGTGATGACTCCCCGCAGGGCTACAAAGAAATACAAATACCATATATAGCCTGTTGTAAACAGGCGGTTTATGACTTGTAAACCGGCTGTTTGCGCCCTCGTTTTCCGTGACTTGCGTTTGTATGTCGCCCGTTTCAGACAGTAGGCGTATTCTGGTTTGCTGCTGCCAAAATAGGGCGGATTTGTAATGGCGTCTGCGGAATATCGTCTTGTTGCGGCTCGCCACGTTGTCGTGTAGCTGTATGTTTTTCTTGAACAGGAGAGGGAAGTGCTGCAATATCCAACTTGTAGGCGAATCTATAGCTATTAGAAAAGTCTTTACAAAAGAGTCTCAAGAGTCTCAGAGTCTCACGTGGAATATGGCATTTTGTCTAAGTTGTTATATATCAATATATTATC
>CAVBFA010000203.1:0-5162 GCA_963594595.1 Oscillibacter sp.
CAAATCCGTGTCCTCCGTTAAATCCGTGTTTAATTTTTTGTCCATCGCCGAAGGCTGATGGACACTATATCATCACTGATAAATTATATCATCACTGATAAATTGTTTCCGTGGTAAAACCATCAAGACAATTACCAGATGGTTTTTTGTGTAAATTAAAAATTGAGCCCCTTGTAAATCAAGCGTTTCCACACAGGCGACCAGATGATTGACGGTTTTGGCGAAAATTTTGTTTTTTAACGAGTTGACAAGTAAACGAGTTGACAGGTTAACGAGCTGACAAGTTAACGAGCTGACAAGGAGATAAGCCTTGCCGGTTTAAATGAAAAGAGAAAGTATCAATATAAAAGCAAACGATTTGTTTTGCTTCCAAATTAGAAGCAAAATCACACAACATCGACACAAAGTGTAATCTTGGTTAAAATCCAAACAACAAAACGACATAAAAACATTGCGCAAATTGTCACTTTGTCATACTTTTGCAGCGGATTAATCACAAAATGACACGCAAATACAGAAATGAATATTCATATAAACATATTACGAACAAGGAAAAGGAGAGGACAACATGAAGAAAATTGAAGCCATCATCCGCAAGACAAGGTTTGATGATGTGAAAGATGCCCTGTTGGCAGCCGACATCGAGTGGTTTTCTTACTACGATGTGAGAGGTGAGGGAAAGATGCGCCAGGCGAGGATATACCGTGGCGTGATGTACGACACAAGTTCCATAGAGCGCGTTCTGCTCAATGTTGTCGTGCGCGAAAAGAATGTGGAGAAGGCCATTGCAGCTATTTGCCAGTCGGCTCGCACCGGCGAGATTGGAGACGGCAGGATATTCGTCATCCCAGTGGAAGACACCGTAAGAATAAGGACCGGCGAGCGTGGCGACATCGCCCTGTATAATGCGGAACAGGAAAAGTAGCATACAGTATTAATTGTAGCAAAAGTATATATTCGGGATAACAAAACAACAACACGACACAATTTTTTACACACATGACAATACAGGATTTAAGCATATCACTCGATACCGTATGGATGCTGCTGGCAGCCATGCTGGTATTCTTTATGCAGCCGGGGTTCGCACTCTGTGAGGCTGGTTTCACACGTAGCAAGAACACCGCCAACATATTGTTCAAGAACTTCGTCGACTTTATGTTCGGCTCTCTCCTCTTCTGGCTTATCGGCTTCGGCTTCATGTTCGGAAGCAACGGCGAGGGCTTCATCGGAATGCCTCACTTTGGGGATTTCTCATTCTATAGCAGTCCGTCGGGACTGCCCACAGAGGGATTCCTCGTCTTCCAGACCATGTTTTGTGCCACATCGGCAACCATCGTGTCAGGAGCGATGGCAGAACGCACCAAGTTCTCTATGTATTGCGTGTATTCCGTATTCATCTCCCTGCTCATCTATCCCGTCTCCGGCCATTGGACATGGGGCGGAGGCTGGCTCTGCAACGGTGAAGAGGGAAGTTTCATGATGAACACCTTCGGACATGCGTTCCACGACTTTGCCGGTTCTGCCATCGTACACTCCGTAGGCGGCATACTCGCCTTCATCGGTGCCATAGCCCTTGGTCCGCGCATCGGGAAATACGGCAAGGACGGCAAGATCCACGCCATTCCCGGCCACAACCTTCTGACGGCATCTCTCGGTGTCTTCATCCTGTGGTTCGGATGGTTCGGCTTCAACCCCGGATCGCAGCTCGCCGCATCAGGCGAAGCCAACAGAACGGCAATCTCACACGTGTTTCTCACCACCAACCTTGCAGCTGCTGCCGGCGGACTCGCCACCATGTTCACATCATGGCTGAAATACGGCAAACCGTCGTTCTCGCTTACTCTGAACGGCATCCTGGCAGGATTGGTAGCCATCACCGCCGGCTGTGACTTAGTGTCTCCACTGGGCGCCACCATAATCGGTCTGCTGGCAGGCATCATCCTCGTGTTCTCCATCGAGTTCATCGACACCAAGCTCCACATAGACGACCCCGTCGGCGCAAGTTCCGTTCATGGCGTATGCGGCATCTTCGGCACTCTGATGACCGGTCTGCTGGCAGTAGACGGCGGTGCATTCTACGGCGGCGGCTTCGGTTTCTTCGGAGCGCAGTGTCTCGGCATCCTGACCATCGACGCCTGGGCTGCTGTGACGGGAGCGATATTGTTCTTCGCCCTCAAGAAGATTGCCGGTCTGCGAGTGGACAAGCGTATAGAGGAAGAGGGTCTCGACATCTACGAGCATGGAGAGAGCTGCTTCAACTAAATACCGATCGGATATCATGACACACGAACTTTATTAACCATCCTTATATATAATTCATTCTGCTCCATCCCCGGCTTTGCCATCATCATCTTTCTGTGGCAAAGAACCGGGGATGGAGTTTCTTTTATCCCAAACCGGTCGTCAGACAGTTTGGGGTAAAATGCAAATAATCTGCCACCGACACGCTATTATTGCAGGCAATTGAGTATATTTGCAGACATATTATAGAGAAGTTGACAAGTGGACAAGATACGAGTAGACAAGATACGAGTAGACAAGAAGACTACCGGTCAGGAAGACTGTTCACACCATTAACGGAACAATAATCCATAACTAATACTATCTGTTTATGAACAAAAAACTATTATTTGCATTAGGACTTGCCGCAACATTGCTGCAGGCTCCGGTCACTGCGTCAGCACAGTCGGCTGGCGCAAGCAGCCAAAACCCGCTACTGATGAAGAGCACCCTACCCTATGGCGCTCCCGACTTCAGCCGCATAAAGGAGAGCGACTATCTGCCTGCCGTGGAGGCTGCCATAAAGAACAAGCGCGACAACATACAGAAGATTGTAGACAACAAGAAGAAGCCTACATTCCAGAACACTATCCTGGCTTATGAGGAGAGCGGCATACTGCTCGACCGCGTATGCAACGTGTTGTTCGCCCTGACAAATGCCGACAAGACTCCCGGACTGGCCGAGACTGAAGACAAGGTGATGCCGATGCTCACCGACCTGGAAAACGAAACGGCATTCAACAAGAAACTCTTCGAGCGCATCAAATACGTTTACGACAACGAATACAAAAAGCTCAAAGGCGAGGACCAGCGACTGACAGAAGAGATATACAAGAGTTTCGTGCGCTCGGGAGCGCTCCTCTCTGCCGACAAGATGGCGAGGATGAAGGAGATAAACCTGCGCATCTCCGAACTGCAGCAGCAATGGGGCAACCTGCTGCCTGAGGCTACCAACAACGCCGTGGTGTGGGTGGAGAACAAGGAGGACCTTGCCGGACTGAGCGATGCCGACATCGCACAATGTGAGAAAGACGCCAAGCTGCAGGGCGCCAAGGCACCATATTGCATCGTAATAATCAACACCACACAGCAGCCTATACTCGCAAGTCTGCAGAACCGCGAGCTGCGCCGCAAGGTGTTTGAAGCAAGCATACACCGTGCCGACGCCACCAACCCGAAGTATAACACCTTCCCCATCGTGACAGAACTGGCGAAGCTGCGCGCCGAGAAAGGCAGACTGATGGGATATGCCAACTATGCCGACTATTCGCTCGAGAGCACCATGGCAAAGAACTCTGCCAACGTGGACAACTTCCTCATGCAGCTCATCAAGGAATATGCTCCGAAGGCCGACGCCGAGACACGTGAGATAGAGGAATATGCACGCAAGACGGAGGGCAAGGACTTCATGCTGCAGCCTTACGACCGCTTCTACTATTCGGCAAAGATGAAGAAGGAGATGCTGAACATCTCCGACGACGAGGTGAAGCCATACTTCAACGTGGACAGCGTGCAGATAAACGGTGTGTTCTATGCTGCGAACCGTGTGTACGGACTGACTTTCAAGGAGCGCAAGGACATACCTGTCTATCACCCGGACACCAAGGTGTTTGAGGTGATCGACAAGAACGGAAAGCCGCTCGCACTGTTCTACAGCGACTTCTTCCGTCGCCCCACCAAGCGCGGCGGCGCATGGATGGACTCTTTCGCAAAGCAGAGTCACCAACGCGGACAGCTGCCGGTGGTATACAACGTGTGCAACAGCGCCAAAGCACCGGAGGGACAGCCGTCGCTCATCACATGGGACGAGGTGTGCACCATGTTCCATGAGTTCGGACACGCCCTGCACGAGATTCTCTCCAACTGCAAATACAACTCTCTCTCCGGCACTGCCGTAGCACGCGACTTCGTGGAGATGCCGTCGCAGTTCAACGAGTCGTTTGCAAGCATTCCGGAGATATTCGACCACTACGCACGCCATACCGAGACCGGCGAACCGATGCCTGCCGAACTGAAGGCTCGTATGCTCGAGAGCATCAACTTCCAGACGGCTTACTCGCTGGGCGAGAACCTGGCTTCGACATGGGTGGACCTGGCTTGGCACAAGATAAGCGAAGACGAAGTGCCGTCACCATACATGGCAGGCGCATTCGAGAAGGAGCAGCTGCACAACGCCGGACTGCTCAACAAGCAGATTCCACCACGCTACTCCACTTCTTACTTCAACCACGTGTGGGGCGGCGGCTATGCTGCCGGCTACTACAGCTATCTGTGGACAGAAGTGCTCGCCGTGAACATAGCTGACTATTTCAAGCAGCACGGCCAGCTCGACCCTGCCGTAGGACAGGCGTTCCGCGACAAGGTGTTGAGCCGCGGCAACACAAAGGACCAGATGCAGACCTTCACCGACTTCACCGGCATGGAGAAGCCCGACGCATCGGGACTGCTCAAGGCAAGAGGACTGTAAAGACCAAGCATTCATAAATAACGAGAGTAGGAGGAAAATACCAGAAATCGGTATTTTCCTCCTACTCTCATATTTAAAGACCTTCCACACCACTGTATATACCGTTCGGCATACGGCGGTTTCGTGCTTTTCACCTCACGGTGCTCCTTGCCTTTGGCTATGTAGTTAGACAATGCTCATGCCGAGCGTACCGGGTAAAAGGAAGCCATTGCTGACTTCCTTTTTCGTTGCGGAGAGAGAGGGATTTTATACCACTCTACCATCTTCCTTAACTTGTAGCATCCTTGATTTTCAAGATGTTGCATAGCTTTTATAGGCATTGAAATATGTAGTCTACTTGTCATTTATATTTAGCATAAATCATCACAGGCCTATGCTTTGAAGCTCCACGATATATCTCCATCACTTTAGT
>CAVBFA010000204.1:0-5116 GCA_963594595.1 Oscillibacter sp.
ATCTAATCCTATACGTGCAGACTATTATTTTAATACACCCAATGATATAAGTAGAATTCTATAAAAGACGAACGAACTAATTATGAAATTAAAAATATGAGTCCACTTTAAAAATAGTAACTTCCACCCATTAGGCAATGCCCATACAAACATAAAAACATTTAGCCCCACCAGAACATTAAGTTTCGGGTGGGGCTAAAAAACATCAACCATCTGGTCGTCAATGCGGAAGAACCTGTAATTTAAAAACTTCCATATTCTTCTGCGAACTATGCTATGGAGAATACCCTCTTTCCATAACACATTCTTATCGTAAAACAATTATTACTTAACTACAATCTTCTTTCCTTCTTTTATATATATGCCGTTATGTAAACCTGTAGATTTCTGCCGTCTGCCGACAATGTCGTAAACATTCTTGTCTTTTGCCGCATCAACCATGATGTCATTTACTGACAATTCCGGATTGTTCTCAATCTTGATATTGTCGATCATCACAGCGTTGCCAGCCTTGGCTATCTGTGAGAGGAAGACAAGCTGGATGTAAGGAGCCGACTTAAACTGCTGCAGACTTACCACAACGTGGCGCCAGCCAGCAACTCCCGTTTTCTGGGTGAAATTGATAGTCTTCACTACCGTTGTGTCGATATATGCACGGTTTATTTCTGCAAGCAGAATATCCTCTGAGCCTGGATTACAATAATAGTCGAAGGTAAGCACCGGACTGTTGCAACCATTCAGTGCAATCTTTCCTGAACAGAACGAGGCGATAGCATTTGCCTCAGCAGCCTGGAACGATATACAACCGCCATCATTGTCGGCAGAAGTCATGTCGTTCAGAGCAAATCCGTTCGCGCCGGTTCTATCACTATACCATATACCGTATGCCAGTTCGCCGTTGGCGAAGGAGTCGGCAAATGGCAGAGTGTAGGCATCGCCTATGATAACCGAGTTAGACGGCATGATGTCGCTCTCTCCATCCTTGTTTACTGCCTGCACGCCGAAAAATTCGAAGCGCTGCTCGCCGGTGTTGTCAAGTCCAGCAAGACTGACGCTGTTGCCCTTGATGTTCTCTTCATACAGGTTGGCATAACCTTCGTCATCTACGGTGTAGGCAGAATAAGAAAGCTGCGACTTATTGATGTATCCGCCGTTCTTACCCTTCTCCGGAGCGGTCCAAGAGAGTTTCAAGGTTCCGTCCTCGTTTCCGCTTGCCGTGATGTTCAATGGAGCCGACGGGGTGTCGTTGCCCACGAAGGCAGAGACCTCGACGCGCTTGCCCGCACCGCTCTCGTTGTATGCCGTGATGATATAGCTGTTCATACCCTTAGTAGCATTCTCGTCATTGCACGAAAGAAGTTCACCAGGAGCCGGCGACTCAAAATTCTTTATCACGTCGCCATTCTTCACTTTCACCTCAATTTTTTCTATAGACTGAAGCATACTGCCGTTTATAGTCTTCTGCGGAGCCTTGAAAGAAATTGTTACAGGGTTTGCTCCATATTCGGCAGCGCTTGCCTTCACATCGTCCACTGCTGCCGGAGCCGTTGCTGCCGGCTCCACATCGAGAACCAAGTTGTCGAGATAGAGCAGTCCGTTGTTTGCATCGCTACAGGCATGGAAACCGATGTGATAGTTGCCGTCGGTAGTTGGAGTAAAATAAATGGTCTTTGTCTCGAAATCCGCATTTGTAAACGTGGTCTTCGACATCACCTCCGTATAGGCAGCGTAGTCAAGTCCATTGCCATATTTTATCTCCAGCTTCTCGGGATATTCCGAGTTCGTAACATGCTCGTCGAACGTAAGCTTGTATTTCTTTCCTGCTTTCAGGGCAATAGGTGGAGTGATGAGCCAGTCGTCGGCAGCGTTCTTGTCATTGTAGGTATAGGTTACGGCTTTGGTCTTGAATCTTGACCATCCCCATGTCGAACCGTCGTTATTGGCATCAACTATGGTAAACATGTTGAGCGATGAGGCATTGTCAAACTTCTCCGTCCATGGCACCTCGTATCCGTTGCCATACATCACGGCATTTGAAGTTGCAGCCTTGCCCTTGTGGGAGTGGTTTACGGCCGTCACGTCGTAACTGTACATCATTGCCGTGGCTGGCGTCAGCTCGTCGTCGAGAGATGTAGCACTGATATTGTTCAGCTCCTTTTCGTCGGGATGGCGCACGATGTTGTAAGTCAGATTTTCCGTATCTATATATCCGTCGTTCTCGCCCACTACAGGTGCTGTCCATGACAGATGAGCCTTGTTGTTTGCCTCGTCGATAGTCAGTTTCACGCCAGTTGGCGGCAGTGGTTTGTCATAACCTGTATATTTTCTGACAGAGGCAGCAGGACTGTTGCCCACAGCGTTGCTGACTACGACAGAAAAACTATGCATACCGGTGGATGTGGATACATCAACCTTCACTTCTTTGCCGGCGTCAGCATTTCCTGTGGCTTTGCTTTCGCCGTCGATGCTTACCTCATAAGACAGCTCTCCCGACATTGCCGTTCCTGCGAACGATTCCGTAGGGAGCCTGAACGAGAATGTTCCGCTTGTCTCCGCCTTGCTAAAGGCAGCAGTAAGGTCGGTTGCCGGAGCCGGAGCGTCATCCTTGGCTTTTGGGGCGAGGATGCGCAGGGCAGAGAACTCGTCGAGGTTAGGATAGGAGGCAAGTTTCGTTGCCTGTGCCGTGGCGAGGTCTACCTCATACAAGCCGGCTTCGTCCTTGCCGTTGGAATTCTTGTAAATAGCCGTCCAGTACATCTTGTTTGTGTATGTGTCGATGGCGGCAGCCTGCATCATATTCGGCTTTATTCCCGTGTTGCCCACTTCGGTGAGCATACCGTCGGTCTTGTCCACCTTCACGAGTTTGCCCGACTGCGTTACGGCATAGAGCTGTCCCGTCTTGTCGCAACAGAGGGCATAGAGAGCCTGACTGATGGTTGCTATCGTTGTGCGTGTTCCGTTGGGATAGTCTATGATGCCAAGTTCACGGCTCGACATATTCTCGGAGTCCCAGAATATACCATATACGTCGCCCGTGGTAGGGTCTACGGCAGTTCCGGCAGACGTAGCCATAAGGTCATTGGTGCAGACTCCCAGATTTTCGCGCTTGCCGGTAGTTAGGTCAAACTTTTCGCGCTGACAGAGCGTAACCTGCCCCGTTGGGTCGCGCTGCTTCCATACGAACCAGAAATTGTTGCCGATAAAAGCACCGCCGCCATTGGAATATACGGCACTGTTGATAAGGAATGGCTTTATTTCATATCCGTCACCCTGTTCCATCTGATAGATACCCATCGGGGTAAGTTCGCCCTCGGGCAGATTGTTCCAGGTTTCGGAGTAGATACATGCTCCCTGAATTGCCACGCCATAATGGGAAGCCATAAATGGCGATGCGAGGATTGTCTCTTGTGCCGATACATACGCTACTGAGAGCATACATGCCAGACAGAGCCATAAATTCTTGATGTTTTTATTTATCATAGTAAAAATCATTTGATGTGCTTCGCTTTTTTCAGAAACTCATTTAGATGAGAAAAACTTAATTTACATTAGAAATATATTATTTCACAATAATCTTCTTCACTTCTGTGCCGTTCTCTCCGTTTACTCTTACAAGATAACATCCCTTGCTGATGCCTTTCATTGAAAGCGTGCTGCCGTTTACGGTGTCAAGGAGCAATCCGTTGATATCGAAGAGCGAAATCTGAGAGGCATTGGCTGCACTGACTGTATTGTTGCAGAAGATTATTCCTTTTCCTACTACAGTCATATTGATTGCCGAAGTCTTTGCAGCTATGGTAACATCCACGCTGTTGCTGCTAGTTGGATCGATAAACTCATCATCATTTGTGTAGATGCAGAGTTCATAGGTCTTGCCTTCTTCAACTTTCGTAAGTGCACCCTTCAGAATAACATATTTACCCTTGCTCTCGGCAGGCACTACGATAGGCTCCGTTGTAAACGAGTCTTCGAAGTCCCAGTCTTCATCATTAGTTGCCTTCACCTTGACAGGAGCATTGTATTCTGCACCCTCGTTCTCAAAGTTCACACCCAATTGGATATCATCCATCGGCACTTTGCCGTCGGTCCAGTTAACCACCTGAATGTCGTCAAGGATATATAGAGCAGCCGGTTTTGCAGCACCGTCTACGCCAATCTTTGTGCTGACAGCTTTGTTCTTGTCGGTGTATCCGTCTTCGTCGATGGTGTAATAGTAGAACTGAAGTACATAGTCGTCGTCGGTAACGAGTTTCTCCGGGATATTCTCGCTGAATGTGAGAGTAACGGTGCTGTTTGCCGGGATAGACACGATGCGCTGTGGGCTGTTATAGCTTGGATATACATTCTTCTTGCCGTTTACATAGAGGAAGAAATTGAAGTCGCCCACATAGTCTTCGCCAGTATTCTTGAACGTAACCTTGAGGTCGGAAGCCTCGCCAGCCTTTAGTCTTTCCGGTGTAATGCTTTCGATGCTTAGTTTCAAGCCCGCTATGGTAGAAACGTTCACTTCGTCGCCCTCTACATTTATCTTATAGTATTTGTTGGCTCCGTTCTTCATTGACACATTATAAATAGCAGTGTAGTCGTCCTCCGATTGCGTGAAGTCGAGTTTTACGGTGTATTCGCCGTCGGCAATGTCGGCAGGAATCTTAAAGCTTGTCGTGAGTTTTTCGAAACCATAGTTCAGAGCAAGCGTGTCGTTCTTGATGAAATTCTTTTCTACAATATTTCCCTCTGCATCATAAATGTCCCAAAAGTACTTGCACTTCAGCGTGTCGTAGGTGCCGGAATTGTTGTATGCGTCATATATAGCCGTCTTTATCTCATCACCCTTTGCATAGGAGTCGTTTATTTCCGAGATATTGTCAGCCATGATGTTCCAACCTGTCTGTGAACCCACTTGAGGCTTCTGCAGTCCGGAGATATAGAGCTGATGATATTTGAATGCCGTATAAGTGGAGGTTGAGCCGCCCACTCCCTGAGCATCAGGGTCGAGAGATGATATGAGGAAATATCCGTTAGACAATCCGCCCCATCCCCAGTTGACGTGATAGGCTCCGTCTTCGTTGATGCCGTCGAGCACGAAGAAGTGTCCCTCGTTCTTCTTTGTCACGCC